>CAYGJE010000043.1:0-4937 GCA_964350215.1 uncultured Candidatus Saccharibacteria bacterium
TAGATTTATTTTATAACAGCGTAAACCCAAACATAAACTACGGCAACAAAACAACACGCTCGGCCTGTAAGTTTTTAATAGATAAATATGGGATAGATCAGGTAAAGAGAGCAACAGAATACGCAGTCAGCGTACAGGGAAAACCATATGCCCCGACAATAACAACACCATTCCAGCTAAAAGAGAAGATGAGCCAGCTGGCGATTTATAAACAAAAGCAAGAACAACCAACAGAAAACCGTAAGGGAAAGGAAATATTTACTTAAAAAATAATTTAAAATTTATGCAACAAGAAAAACCAAAAGCATTCATCGTCAAGATGAGCGTCAAAGGCCTAGACGTAAAAATAGAGCCCGAAGAAGTAGAGAAAGTAATCAACGCAATAAAAAGTGGGGGAATAGCTATAGTAAAACAAGGAGTAATAAACCCTAGTTTTTTTGCCGGCATAGTAGAAGACACTGATAGAATAAAAACCTACATGGAAGAAGTAAACAGAATAGCAGACCAAAACAGAAAACATGAAGAATACGGAATAGGAAATAAAGGAAAAATACCTGAATTTGAAAAATTAAAAAACATTTTAGAGGGGGTGCAATTGCCACAGCTAAATAGAAAACAATTAAATTAAAATTTATGAAATATTTAAGTACATTCTCGGGGGTGGGAGGATTCGAACTGGGAATACAACAAGCCTATGAAAAAATTAATGAAAGCAATAGCAATACCATTACACAACAAGAGCAACCAAAGGAACGTGCTATATCTGAAAGAGGGAATAGCACCAACCCTGCAAGCATCAATGGGAACAGGAGGAGGGCAAGTGCCACTTGTATCGGATATTCAGAAATCGACAAATACGCAGTCCAAGTTTATAATAAACATTTTAATCACAAAAATTATGGCGACATTAAAAAAATTAAAACAGACGAGCTCCCCGATTTTGAATTACTCGTCGGGGGATTTCCTTGCCAATCTTTTAGCATCGCTGGAAAACGAGGGGGGTTTGAAGATACCCGAGGAACGATGTTTTTTGAACTTGCGAGAATACTGCGAGCAAAACAACCTAGATTATTTGTCTTTGAAAACGTTAAAGGACTTCTCAGCCACGACAGTGGAAGAACTTTCAAAACCATTATCCAAACGCTTGATGAACTGGGGTACGACGTACAATGGCAAGTGCTTAACAGCAAATATCACGGAGTACCCCAGTCAAGAGAAAGAGTCTTCATTGTCGGAAATCTTAGAGGAACAAGTAGACCCGAAGTATTTCCTATCAGAGAAGATGAAAAATTATCTGATCAAGCAAGCGAGCCAACAGAGTCACAACCACAAACCAAACCTGCATCAACAATAAGAACAAAACAGGGAACAAGAGCAGATGATAATTATATAATACAAGCATCAAGAGGAAAGAATAAGGGTGGTAAAAAAGAAATATGCCCGACAATATCGGCAAGCAGATTTGAAATGAATAATTGTCTATTTACAGATAACGCAATAAGAAAGCTAACGCCGGTAGAATGCGAACGCCTGCAAGGATTCCCTGAAATAGAAAAGTATGATATAATAGAAGTATGCAAAGACAATCAAAGGAAAAATGTAAATGCGGAAAACCAAAGTCGCAAGTCGCAAAAACTTGTTGGGAATGTAGAAAAAAAAGACTCACAAGAAAATGCAAAATATGTGGCAAGATTTTTGAATACAAAAAATCAACAAACAAACAAACTTGCTCAACCAGATGTGCTTATAAACTGCGAGGAGAACGGAGTAGAAATACACAGTCAAGGAAAATTACTCTTAAGTGCGGAGTATGCGGAAAAGAAAAATTGGTGTCACCAACATATAAAGATAGGCGATTTTGTTCAGACTCTTGTTGGTATAAACACAATTCTGGAGAAAATAACAAATTATGGAGAGGCGGAATTACAAAAGAACGAGCGATGTTTGACTCTTCAAAAGAATGGAAAGAGGCTAGAAAACAAGTTTGGAAAAGAGATAATGCAACCTGTAGGAAATGTGGAGAGCGATTTAATCACACTCAAAAAACTTTTGAAGTCCACCACATTAAACCATTTAGACATAAAAAGTTTAGAACAAAAATTAGCAACCTTATCCTCGTTTGTAATCCGTGCCATAATTGGATACATTCCAAAAGAAATAAAAAATCAAAATATCTTTACGATAGCAATAAAAAATAAATATGGATGGACTAAGAATGGAACTGATGGCGAAATATCAGATACGCAGAGATATAAGATGATGGGAAACGCAGTCACGGTAAATGTAGTAGAATATATCATGAGCAAACTTGCTAGAGTTTTATAAATTTGATATAATAAGAGATATAAAATAACAAAAATAAAATTATGAAAATTGAAGAAATTAAACCGTACCCAAAAAACACTAAAAAGCACCCAACCAAACAGCTAATGCAAATTGGAATGAGCATTAAGGAATTTGGATGGCAACAGCCAATAGTAGTGGATAAAAACGGAATAATAATTGTCGGCCATGGTCGATATTTTGCCTACCAAAAATATCACGAATCACTAGGGCTAAAAGAGCCGGAAATAAAAGTAGCAGATCTAACAGACCAACAAGCCAAGGCCTACAGAATAGCCGACAACAAGCTAAACGAAAGTGATTGGGATGAAGATTTACTGATAGAAGAATTAAAACAGCTAGATGCCAACCTTTTTGCATTAACAGGGTTTGAAGAAGATATGATCACCGAAGACGAGCAAGAAGATGACGAAGTCCCGGAATTACCAAAGACAGGAAAATCAAAAACTGGGGCAGTGTACCAACTGGGCGACCACTTGCTAATGTGTGGCGATAGCACCAGCCAAACAGACGTACACACCCTGATGAAAGGGGAAGTGGCACAGATGTGTTTTACAGACCCACCATACAATATTGACTACAAAGGAGGAATGAGTACCCATAAGCAGAATACTAGAGAGGGAATTATGAACGATAAAATGGGCGACAACCAATTCTACGAATTTCTAGCAGAGATAACCAAAAGAATAGTAGAAAATGTAAAAGGGGGGGTTTATATTTGCATGAGCTCGAGCGAACCTCCTAACCTAAAAAAAGCATGGGAAAACAACGGAGGACACTGGCAAAGTTTTATTATATGGGTAAAAAACAATTTTACATTAAGCAGGGCAGACTACCAAAACACATACGAGCCGATGCTATACGGCTGGGCTAAAGGAATAAAAAACCATTTTTTTATAGATCGCAGAGATATAGCAAATGTGTGGGAAGATTTAAGGGAAGTTAAAACCAACTTTGATGGCCAGTACACGTCAATAAAATTCCAAGGGTTTGAAGTTAAAATAGAGGGGAAAGTAAAGGGAATAATTAAAAGAAAAAAACAGAGAACTGATATATGGCGATACGACAAACCAACTAAATCAACCGAGCACCCAACAATGAAACCAGTAGCCCTATGCCTAGAGGCAGTAAAAAATAGCAGTCAAAGGGGCGATATAGTATTGGACTTATTTGGTGGAAGTGGTAGCACCCTGATAGCATGTGAGAAAGCAGGCAGGAAGTGTAGGATGATGGAATTAGATCCACGATACATAGACGTAATAATCGAACGCTGGGAAAAATTTACAGGTCAAAAAGCACATAAAATAAATTAAAAAATTAATTTTAAAAAAATGAACAAAGTAATATTATTAGGAAATCTAACAAAAGACGTAGAATTAAGAAATACCCCATCAGGGAAAGCGGTGGCGACAGTATCAATGGCCACAAACAAAAGATGGACAGACAAGGATAGTGGCCAAAAACAGGAAAGAGTAGAATTCCACAATTTAGTAATATGGCGAGGCGGCGAAGTTTTTGCACAGTACACCGGAAAAGGAAGTAAGGTGCTGATCGAGGGCGAACTACAAACAACAAATTGGGTAGACAAGGAAACTGGAAAGAAAATGTATAAAACAGAAATAAACGTTAAAGAGTTTACATTTTTAGATAGCAAAAAAACAGGTGGCCAAGAGCAAGCACCAGTAGAGCATCCGTTCAACAAAGAAGAAGTTAGTGATGAAGAAATAAAAATAGAAGACATCCCATTTTAATAAACTAAAAAAGTAATATGAAAAAAACTAGACTAGAAAAACAAAAGAAAAAAAGAGAGCAAAAGAAAAAAGAATATAACATCGCCAAGGTTGAATACAAAAGGTCAGAGAAATCCGGCCAAGAGCAGAAACAAGTATTAGACCGAGCCAATAGAGTAATGCAAATCAGAGAGCTGGAAATAATGGGGCTGAAAGTAATGTTCAAGATTTTAAATGGCCGAGAAATAACAGATAAAGATAAATTCACACCGGAAAAGATAGGCGAGATGTGTGAAGATTTTATAAAAAAGCACAGTAAGATGAACAAAGAAGATCAGGAAGAATTTAAGCCTTTGATTCCGTTGGCCATGGCAAAAGTAGAAAGCGTAAAAAGATATAAAACAGACAAAGAGAATGCAAAAGAGAGTAAAGAAAAAATAGACGAAGTGTTTAAAAAAAATAATAAAGAAAAATTTGCCTAAAGAGTCAAAAAATATTATAATATAAGTATTAAAAATATTTTTTAAAAAGTATGAATGAACAACAAAAAACACTCGAATCGTTTTTGTCAGAAATTATTAAAGGAATAGTAACAAGGCCTGATCAAATTGAAATGCACTTTACTGATTGCAAAGATGAAACCAAGGGTGAGATGACAATAGTAAATATTAAAGTGGCCATAGAAGATATACCAATTTGTATAGGGGCTGGTGGAACGGTAGCCGATGCAAT
This sequence comes from uncultured Candidatus Saccharibacteria bacterium, assembly GCA_964350215.1. Lineage (GTDB taxonomy): Bacteria > Patescibacteriota > Minisyncoccia > UBA6257 > JAKLIH01 > CAYGJE01. Next base: position 4,806 of record CAYGJE010000043.1, read on the forward strand.
AAGAAGACTGGCCGTAATGGTTTGTAAAAAAATAGGATACGATAAATATTTATTTGTAAGAGTGGATGCACCAAGGATGCCAAATAATTATTTTGAATTTGATAATTAAGTTTTATAAATTATGCCTTTTAG
>CAYGJE010000044.1:0-4928 GCA_964350215.1 uncultured Candidatus Saccharibacteria bacterium
GCCTGTTTTATTGAATATCACATTCAAATCGCCTTCAAAAATCTTTTTAAGCAAAATTTGCTTAAAATCAAATATTTCATTTATTTTCACTTTTTCCAATCTTTCTGATTGCTCGATTGCCTCCAAGGCAATTGTCTCCAATCTTTTAAAATTCAAATTGGTTTTGACTGTCTTTTGAAAAATAATTGGTGTTATCATGTCCACGCCAATTTCAGTGGCTTTTTGCACCACTCACTCAAAATTATCTTTTTTCAAAACCGAGCAACAAAGATTTATCTCTTTTGCCTTTATGCTTATTATGTCATTTTTTTGTAGTAGCTTGAGTTGTAAAAAATCATTGGCAATATTCACAATTTCGCAAAGTGCTTCTTTCTTGCCCAGATCCACCAATACTATTCTTTCGCTTTTTTTCAATTTTAAAACGTTTTTCATCTGATGAATTATTTCTCGGTCTTTTATCATCAAAAGTCCTTGATCAAAATTAAAATTATATGAAAAACGATGTATCTTCATGATATTAGTTTAAATCACTACTATTCATTATTTTTGATATTTCGGCTTGATATTTGGCTGCCAATTTTTGAGCCACTTGCATTTGATTTGGATTGGTTTTCATTTCATTTTGCATATCCTCGGCCATTTTTTTGAAAAACTCAGGGTTTTTGGTTATAGCATTCACAATTTTGTTTTGTTGCTCTTTTGGTATATTCATTTTTTTCAATTGTGCAAAAAGCATCTGCCTCATTATAAGATTTTGAAACATATTGTCTGTGTTTACAAAGTTGTTAATATTGTTATATTACCACACTTTTTGTTTTTATTCAACAATTAAAAAGGCGGTCAGGTGCACTCTGCACCTGACCGCAAAATTCAACGCCTAATTTCTATCTTGTCGACATATTCGACAAGAAAAGAATCGCTAGGCACGCCAATCTGAAATGGAAAAATTTTGCTGTTTGCAATGTCCAACTTGTAATCATGGACTATTCGGAAAACAGCATTTTCGACTTCTGTTTTTTTCTCGATCGCACTAATAAACCTTGCGTTGTCCATTGGCTTTAGCAATATGACAACATTAAAATTCTTATACCCCATAGATCTAGATGCGTCCATATACGGAAGCTCAATTTTATACTCCCACTCCGAAAAAGAAACAAAGAAATACTTTTGGTCTGTCTCTATATAATTAAACCTTCCTTTAACCTCTCTCAAAATCTCAAGATTTTGTGAGACAATAACCCCATCTGTTGGAAATTTTTGAAAACTAGTTGCTTGAAAAAGTACCAAGACACAATAGGCGAAACATAAAGACGCTCTCAAAAAGTTTTCCACTTTTATTTTTGTGGAAAAATCTGTCCACACTTTAGCGCCGTGGAAAGCAAATAACAAAAAAATGAACACTAATATGGCACCACCTGGATCCAATAATAAAGAATGTTTAAAATTGTGAGCAGTGACTATCGTAATCAACCCAAAAACGCCCAAAAAAACAAAATATATTCCCAAAGCCACATACCCCGGGTTTACCAGCATACTCCAAAACTTTTTCATTTTTACCTCCTATTTTAAATTGCAATTTTTTCATATTTACATGTCTATTATATCATATTTACCACAATCTGTCAACAAACTTGCAAAATTGCTAAAATTTCAAAAATTTACTATACTTATCAATATACAAAAGCTATATCTCAAATTTATGTATATTATCGAAGTAATCCCAATCCAACACCTGCCCAAAAACGTATCCCAGGTGCTCACCTATTTTCACAAAGACCCTCTAGAACAAGGGGCTCTAGTTGAAATTTCTGTATCACATCAAAACCTACTAGGCATAGTGGCCTCATCCACTGCCCTAGACAAGGTCAAAAACGAAATCAAGTCCAGCAGTTTCAAAACCAAAAAAATCAAAAAAATAGTTTCTGAAAAACCAATCACATCAAAATCTTTTTGAAAAATTGCTCAATTCATCAGCACCTACTATTTTGACGACCTCACTAGAGTGGTCAAAACTCTCTTGCCCAAAAACATCCCTTCCATAATAAAATACCTAGAAAAAAACTCTGACAAAACTTTTGACAAAATCACAAATATCGCAATTGACCACCCATCTATCAAGTCCATCATAGCAGACGGCACCATCATCAAAATACAAAATACTATCCAAAACAATCAAAGCATATTGATTGCTTTTAGCACCAATGCTGATTTGCTTTTTTTCAAAGAACATTTGTCTCATATTTTCAACGAACAACTATTTATCACTGTCGACGACAAATTAACTCAAAAAAATCAAAACCAATATTATTTACGCTTACTCAATAACCAACCTTCCATTATCTTTAGCTTACGCAAAGGTCTTGGCTTGCCGCTAGACAATTTGGGACTGACCATGGTTTTCAACAGCAATGATGATAGCTTCAAGTCATGAGACATGCGACCATATTACAATTTTGAAACCGTGCTCAAATGATACAGCAAAAACAATCACATTGAAATACTCTATCACAAAGACGCCATCAACTTATGCTACCACAAACTCATCAAAGACAATCCAAAAACTTTTGATTTGCAAACAACATCCAAAGACAACATTTCCACCAAAATCATCTACAGCGATCTATTCAAAAATGATCAGGAAATTCTCAGTGGCACTTTCAAACAAGGACTCAAAGATATCGAAGAAAACAAATGGATATTTTTTGTCAACAAAAAAGGATACCACAGTGGACTATATTGTCAAAAATGCGGTTACACTTTTGTTTGTCCAAAATGCAAAAAGCCCCTCACCTACTACCAAAACTCCAAAAACAATTATTTTCTCTGCAATGTCTGCAATTCCAAATTCCACAGCCACCACTCCTGCCCAAGATGCCAAAACCAATCCCTGCAACCAATCAGTCATGGCCTAGACAAACTAAACTTTGAAATCAAAAACCTACTCAAAAACACCTCCTCTCAAGTTTTATCTATTGACAGCTCCATTGACCAAAGTTGTGCTCTTGAAAAAATCAACAAGTTCAACAATCTTCACAATGCCATCCTTATAGGCACATCCAGCATGCTAAAACCCCAACTATTAGGCAGCAACAACACCGTGGCTCTCTACCTCGACAATCTTTTTTTCTTGCCTGATTTCAAAACCGAAGAAAAAATTTTGACTATACTTTTGAAGCTCAAAAATCTCAGTCACAAAAATTTCTACATCAAAACCACCATCAAAGACCATCCTCTTTTTGAAATCATCAAAACCAATGACTTTGAAAGCTTTTGAAAAACCGAGCTCATGCTAAGAAAAAAATATGGCTTCCCGCCTTATTCTCAAATCACCCTGATCACCAACAAAAACAAAAATTCCGTTGTTTGCAAAGAAGAGCTTGAACAAGCATTCACAAAAATTCAAAAAACCATTGTCAAAAACAATCTCGAAAAAAAGTTTATCCTCACGCCAATATCCCAAAACTTTGTTGACAAAATAAACAATCAATATCTTTGGAACTTCAAAATCAAAATGATTTTTGAAAAACCAATGTCAATCACCACCTCTGATATCAAAATGCGTAATCAACTTCTCAAAACCCTTCCCAATCATTTTTATATCGATGTGGACCCTATAAATTCCATTTAAATTTTCAACCATGCAAAATCTAAAAAAACACGACAGTGTTCTTCACAAACTTATCCAGCAAGAAACCAATCGTCAACAAAACACTCTGAGCTTGATACCTTCTGAAAACATTTTGCCCTCACACACAAATGAAGCCACTGCCTCATGCCTTGCCAACAAATATGCCGAAGGATACCCCAACAAAAGATATTACCAGGGCATGGAGTTTGTGGATCAAATAGAAACCTTGGCCCAAGAACGCGCCAAAAAACTTTTCAATGTGGCCTATGCCAATGTCCAGCCCTACTCTGGATCAATTTGTAATCTAGAAGCATATCTATCCATCATCAATCCAGGCGACAAAATAATGGGGCTCAATCTTTCCAGTGGCGGACATTTGACTCATGGGAGCATTGCCTCATTTACTGGCAAAATTTTTAAATCTATCTCATACGATGTTGACCAAAATGGCGAACTAAACTACAAACAAATTGAAGCTCTAGCCAACAAAGAAAAGCCAAATATAATAATTGCCGGCACCACTGCCTATTCAAAAACAATTGACTGACAAAAATTTGCCAAAATTGCCAAAAAAATCAATGCCTATTTTGTTGCTGACATCTCTCACATCGCTGGATTAGTTGCCAGTGGGTCATATCCATCACCAGCTCCCTTTGCCCATATCATGACTTCCACCACTCACAAGACCCTGCGTGGACCTCGTGGTGCCATTTTAATGGTAACCCATCTAGGACTTAAAAAAGACCCCCAACTTATAGAAAAAATTCAAAAAACAGTATTCCCAGGAATGCAAGGCGGTCCCAGTGTGAACATCATTGCTGGCATTGCAAATTGCCTCAAAGAAGCGTCCTCAAAACAATTCAAAACATATACCAACCAAATAATAAAAAACAGTATTTGCCTATGCAATGAACTCAAAAAATATAATTTTAAAATAATCAGCAACACCACTGAAAGCCATTTGTTTTTAATTGATTTGCAAAACAAAAACATCATTGGCAATCTTGCTGCCGAAGCACTTGAGGCAGTCAATATTGTTGTCAACAAAAATTCAATCCCATTTGATCAAAACCCACCATTTTATCCTTCTGGCATCCGCCTTGGCACGCCAAGTATCACCACTAGAGGGCTAAAAGAAAAAGAAATTAAACAAATTGCAAAATTAATTCATCAGACAATAGATCTAATATCCAAAGAAAAACAAAATCAAAAAATATCCCCAACAGATGAAAAGAAAAAAGAAACAAGATCAAAACTAATCAACTCCTGCCAAAAAGATTTAAACAAAATCAAAAAAGAA
>CAYGJE010000045.1:0-4796 GCA_964350215.1 uncultured Candidatus Saccharibacteria bacterium
GGACGGGCTATAAGCTAATTCTCTAAACAAAATGCGGAATGCAAAATCCCCCACACTGATCGTCATTATTTTTTAAATCGCCAAGCGTAATTTAAAAAAAGGAATCCTCGTGTTAAACTAGAAAATTGATTAACGCAACGATAAAATATTATTCAAATCTTATTGCAAAGTATAAATGTCAATCAGTGTGGGAGCCGAAGGTCCGTCTTGTCAGAAAAATGTATTTTCCTGAGAGGATTAGGACTTCGCGCCAATAAAATCTGAAAATGCAAGAAACGCGCGAATGCGTGTTTTTTTGTTTGTGGGGGCAAATGATTAAAATGGTAGCCAATTTAAAAATCCCGATTGTCGGGATTTTTGGATATATACGTTTATTTGTAGTAGAGTTTTTCTGGATAAAACCTAGCGTCGATATAGTTGAGTATGGCTGTTTTGTTGTCACTGTTGTTTAAAGCAAAGCCAGTGGCAGCTTTGAAAGCGTCTTCTATATCTTTGTTTAGTGTGAGGTATATGTCATATTTTTCATTGAGATGATGTGTAATTGCACTAGGCCTATTAAGAGAATAGGTAAAATTTAAGCTGTCATTTTTGAGAGTGCCGTCTTGATAAAAATATTCTATTAGTTTTAAAAAACTACTCACTTGAGTTGGGTCTCATATCTTTTGACCACTTTTGTTGATTTGGCCGCTAATGGATATTGTGGGCAATACTTTATTGGGTACCAAATCACTTTTAAACAATACCCCTTGGTCGTCTAAGAAAAAAACTTCTTTTGATAAAAGATTGTTTATGTCCAAAACATTGTTTCATGATATTTTGGCAACTGGCTGTTTTTCTTTTACCAAAACTTTTAGTGTGCCTGAAAAAAGATTTTTGTGGAAGTTTAGTTGTTCAATGTCACTGCCCCACGTTTGTTTGTTGAGCACCACATTTGCAAAAAGTAGATTGTTGCCGAGAGGTCAATTATTTTTGTTGTTGGTGACTTTGGACACTTCATTGTGAACAATTTCTTTGGGCACCCTGGCCGTGCCTACAACTTCTATTTTTTTGATTTTGAAAACACCGCTAAACACAAAAAAATATGTTATGCTTGCAACGCAAGCCAACACCAAAAAACTAATCGATCGTTTTTTGAGCCGCATCTTTTTTTGTTGACGCAGATAGCTAGTTCTGTATTTAACAGGCATTTTTATTTTTGTTTATTTTGATAATTTTGTTTTTCTTGGGAAAATATTTTTGCAAAACTTTTGGTATTTTGATAGATCCATCTTTTTGCTGATAATTTTCTAGTATTGCTATCAAAATTCTTGGAGATGCCACTACGGTATTGTTGAGGGCAAAACAAAAATGTTTTTCGCCTGTGCTGTCTTTAAACTTGATATTGCTTCGGCGAGTTTGTCAGTCAGTGAGGTTGGAACATGAGTGGGTCTCTCCATAGCCATTGCGACTTGGCATATAGGTTTCGATGTCATTGGCATAATATTTGCCGGCGCCCATGTCGCTGCTACAAAGATTGATCACTTGGTATGGTAGCTTCAAGTCATTTACCATTTCTTCAGACACTGATAACATTTCTTGAAAATATTTTTGAGATTTTTCGATGTCGTTGTCGCAAATAACAACTTGCTCAACTTTGGAAAATTCATGAATACGGTATAGGCCCTTGGTGTCTTTGCCATAACTGCCAGCTTCACTTCTAAAACAAGGTGAAATAGCACATATTTTGATGGGCAGATTTTTTTGATCAATTGTTTCGTTGTTGTAGTAACCTAATAGTGAAAGTTCTGACGTGCCTGCCAAAAAAGCATCTTCTGAATTGCTGATTTTGTAGACCTCGTCTTTGAGATAAGGAAAAAATCCACTACCAAAAAAAGTGAACCCTTTGACAATGGCAGGCACTGTCATTGGAGTAAATCCTTTTTTGACAATTTTATCAAAAGCAAAATTTAAAATTGCATTGTGGAGTATTGCACCTAAACCTTTTAAGTAGTAACCTCTAAAACCATGCACCTTGGTGCCATTTTCCAAATCCAAAATATCAAGATCTAGTCCTAGCTGGATGTGGTCTTTGATTGGAAAGTTGAACGTTGGTATTTTGCCAACCTTTTTGATGATTTCGTTGGCACTTGGGTCTTTGTCTTTTTTGGTGCTTTGACTCACAATATTGGGAACCATTGCGTAGATAGCTTCATATTCTTCTTTGGCTTGATCAAATTCTTTTTCTAGCTTTTCGATTTCGTCTTTGATGATCCTGCTCTGTTTGATCAAATCATCTTCCCTGCTTTTCTTCATGCGATCACTTATTTCATTTCTTTTGGACCTTAGTGTTTCGATTTTGGTTTGGAGATGTCGTTTTTCTTCCTCCAATATAACCAAACGATCAATATCAATATTGATGTTTTTGTATTCGCAAATTTCTTTAACTTGCTCGATGTTTTCTTTGATAAATTTTATATCCAACATATTTTAAAAGTTAATTTTTATGTATCAAAATGGTAGCAAAATTTAATTAAAAAAACAAGGATTTTTAAACAAAAAAACACACAGCTGTTTACTGTGTGTTTTTGTTTTTATTCTTTGCAACAATCTATGGCCCTTTGGACCAAATCGCCTATTTTGGCGAAGAGCCCAGTTTTTTTCTGCCCTACTTGGCCGATGTTGGTTTTGGTGATTTCAGAAGCAGTGTCTTGAATCAAATTGACTTCGGCTTCTTCTTTGGCATCCTTTTTGACGTCAGCAACATCCACCACATCTAAATTGAGCGCTCAAAACAACGAATAAAGATCATATGCTTTTTGGAAAGAATCCTTGGCATTATCAAGCTCTTCTTTTTTAAGCTGCTTGGTGCCAACTTCATTCAAACGCATGGATGTGGCCAAAAGATGTTTTGAAATACATCAGACCTCTCCGCCTGGGTTTTTGACAATGTCTTTCATAAGTTGAGTTCTCATTAGTCGCATCTCGTTGAGCATTTCTAGGTACCTGTCTTCTTTTGTTTTTTGATAGGTAAAGAAAAAATGTTCTTCTAGTGATATCAAATTCATAATAGCAATAGAAAGATCTTCTCCTTGTGCTAGGTCGTATTTGTTGTCTGCTTTTAAGTTGTTTATTTTTTGGGTTAATTCATCTGGATTTGTGATCATGATAAAATATTTAAATTTTGTATTAACAAATGGTGGCGTAGAATATAAAGCTAAACACCAAAAGCACCACTACTGGAATAACGACTTTTTGATAGTTGAACAATACTTTGCCTTTGTTTCTCTTTTTGATGCCATCGCTAGCAAGAGCACTCATGACTACCAATAATGTGCCGCAAAGAGATCCAAAAATTAATCTGTCCATACCAACAATTTTGTTGAAGTTGTGACCTATGACACCAGTCAATTGTAATGGCACAAAAACCATTAAGTATGTGAGTACCAATCAAAATAGTCCTGAGAATTTAAATGACTTTTTTTTCTTTTTTAAAGCCGTGTCCACAGATATTGCTAATGACAAAAGCAAACCGCCAACTCACAAACCAGACACTACATCGTCAATGCCAATGTATCGGCATAGCCCAAGGCCAGAAGCAATGGCAACGGTACAGACCGGGCAAGTCGCTTTGGTGAGCTGGGGTATTAAAAGAATAACTGCTAAAAGTATATATATCATATTTTGATTTTATTTTTTGTTAAAGTCGTCATTGTAATTGTTCGATCATTTTGAGCGTTTTTACTATCAAATTATTTTTTGACGAAGAACCTCATCCGGTGTAGCCCTCAAAATTTCCAATAGAATAATTGTAGAATTGTTGAACAAATTTTTCTAGAAAAAATTCATAGGCATTGTCTCGATGTGTTTTTTGGGCAGCGAGGGTTTTTTTGTCATAATACATATCATCAACATCTTTTTTGGGGACCAACAGCAAATGTTTAGGGAAAATTTGTTTGATGAGATGTACCAAATCATTTCTAAATAAAGCCATGTCAATTGAGAGCGCCCTTTTAACATCTCCTAGTTTTTTCATCTTGCTTTCTATTTCTTTGATTTTTTCTCTTATCTTTGATTTTTTATCTCAGTCAAGTGGCCCAAAAGTTCATTCATGTCCTTGGTATTCAAAAAGTTTTGAATAGTCAAACTTACTTGGCTCCTTTTTTTCTTTTTTGGCGGTGACTGCTGGCTTTAAATCTTCTGGCTTTTTCTTTAACGCTTTTTTCTCTTGTAATTTTTGTTTGTATTCTTGAACATATCCTTGTTTAACTTGTTTTAATGTTTGATCTTTTTCTGACGGGCTAAGCAGAAAATTGTCGTTGGGCTTGTTTTTCATATATGTGTTTTAAATTATAGAGATATTATACTAAATTTTTCAAAAAAATGCAATTTTCTTGAGTGTACAAGAAAATTGCATTTATTGTGCTAAAACTAGTTCATTTCTTCGTCGTATTCATCATCGTCATCATCTTCGTCTTCTGAGTCAATGTTGGTCAAATCGTCGCTGTCAATGTTTGCTAAATCCTCGTCACCCAAAAACTTTGGTTCGGTCTCGCCAGTGATCACTTCTTCTAGATCCATTGGCTTGTTGCAGCAGATTAGTTCCCCGCCACCTGCTATCAATACTTTTATTACATTACCGCACACACTGCACTTGTATATTTGATCTTCACTAATCATGTTTATAAAATTAATTTTATTAAGTTTTAGTATTGTTCGCATTTTATTTGATAAAATGCTCTGTCGTGCTTACAGGATGGGCATTCTTTTGGTGCCTCAAATCCATAATACACATAACCGCATTCTCGACAAGTTCAATA
>CAYGJE010000046.1:0-4500 GCA_964350215.1 uncultured Candidatus Saccharibacteria bacterium
ACTTTTCGACTTTTTAAAATCTTATTTCTTAGTGAAATGTTTCGCGCGTGACAATGTTGTCCCAGCCGCGACATTTTGACTACACTTTTCGACTTTTTAAAATCTTATTTCTTAGTGAAATGTTTCGCGCGTGACAATTTAACTTTGTGAAACATTTCAGCCGTGACACCCACCATGCTAATTTTTGATCCATGAGCAAATATTTTAAAAAACTTTTCCTAATTCATTATATATTCTTAGCTATTAGCACGGGGTAAACATTGACTACACTTTTCAATTTCTTAAAAGATTGCTTATTCATGAAATGTCACGCGCGTGACAATGTTGTTCCGGTGTTTACAATGGCCACCTAAGTGAAATGTCACGCGCGTGACAATTTGCAATTCCATTTTTTTCCTTACGTTACTCGACAAGCTTGATTTTATAATCCATATTACCTGTAAATAACAAAACACCGTGTCGCAAAATATTGCGTGACAAAAGTGCGTGACACTTTTTTTGCGCAATATATTGCAATATTTTAAAAAGCCACTCTTTTTTAAGAATGGCTTTGATTTTTTTTCTTTTCTATAAGAAGTCGAATTATAAAAAATGTTGGAGTGGCATATAATAAAAATTTTTCTACCTGGGTTGCTAATGCTATAAGCAAGCACAATAGGTACCCAAGCTCAACTAGCGTTTCTAATCTATACATTTCTTGCTCCTTTCTTTTAATAATGTTCTATTACTATTGTAACATATTTAGTTTTATTTGTCAAACTAGTTGCCTCTTTTTTTATTTTTGTTTTTCTGCTACACTTTAATCAACAAAATAAAAGCGACAACATGAAAAATAAAATTCCAAAGGTGGTGGTTATTGGCGGAGGAACCGGAGTGTTTAATATATTGACTTCGTTAAAAAATTATCCAATCGATCTGTCGGCTATTGTGACCATTGCAGATGACGGCGGGTCTTCGGGAGCACTTAGAGAAGATTTTGGAATTTTGCCGCCCGGCGATATTAGAAGGGCGCTAGTAGCTCTTGCTCCTGAAACATCCACAAAAATTATTGACTTGTTTAATTATAGATTTAATATTGGCAACGGATTAAAAGGTCATAGCTTTGGAAATTTATTTTTGACTGCGCTCGAAAGAATAAACGGTAACTTCAACCAAGCCATAAAAGATGCCGGAGAAATTTTGAATATAAAGGGCAGGGTGATACCAGTGTCACTCAAAGAGTGCAAGCTGGTGGCAAAGCTTGATGATGGGTCTTTTGTTTTTGGAGAAACAAATATTGATATACCAAAAAAATATAAAAAAACTTTTGTTATAAAAAAACTTTTTTTGAACCACCCAGTGGATGCCAACCCTGACGCACTAAAAGCTATAAGAGCAGCTGACTATATTGTGGTGGGTCCAGGAGATTTGTACACAAGCATCGTGCCAAACTTTTTGGTCTCAAAAATAAAAAACTGCTTTGCAAAATCAAAGGCCAAAAAAATATACATCTGCAACATCATGACAAAGTTTTCGGAAACAAACGGGTTTAGGGCAGTGGACTTTTTGAACATTTTGGAGAAATATATCTGTAAAAATTGTTTTGACTTTTGCGTGATCAATGACTATAGACGAATTCCTAAAAAACTTCTATCAAAATACAAGCGTGAAAAAAAGTCGGTGCCGGTTTTTTCAAACAATGATTTCAAGAATTACAAAAAACTAAAAATCATCTTTAAAGAGATCGCCAAGACCAACAACCTTTTGCGGCATGACCCAGAAAAGATAGGTGACATTCTTTATAATGAGATAATATCCCCGCTAGGTCTTGACAAATAGTGAAAAATAATGTATAATATAGTTATAAATAAGCTCACATATTATGAACAAATTTATCAAAAAATATTTTTTGTTTAATAAGGAAAACAATTTTAAACCGATCCAAAACTCTGCTTTTGCTTTGGGAATTTTTGTGATGCTTTTGTTTTTTAGCTTTGGCATCAAAATGATAAATTGTTATTTTTTGAGACAAAACTCTATTATAGCAAACCTCAACACCATTGATATAGTATATGAGATAAATAAAATTAGATCTTCTTATAATTTGGCTCCACTGGTGGTGAACCCAAAATTAAACTTGGCAGCCACATTAAAAGCCGAAGACATGATCAATAAAAATTACTTTGATCACCACAGCCCAGAAGGTAAGACCCCGTGACATTGATTTTCGGTGGCAAATTATTCATATAGATATGCTGGCGAAAATTTGGCACTAAACTTTTGAAACGACAAGGAAACAGTGGATGCGTGACTCAACTCACCTACTCACAGAGAAAATATTTTGAACCCAAACTTTTTAGAGACCGGAGTCGCTATTTTGAGTGGCACAACTTCCACGACCAAAGAATCAAAGACAGTGATAGTCCAATTGTTTGGATCAGAAAGTGCACCAAAAAATAAAGAGGTGGCTGTCAAAACTGTTACCATTGCAAAAACCACAACTACCACTATGCCTGTTGTTGTAACATCGACTACTACTTCTACTTTGAAGCTCGTTGCACAAGTAGACACTACTATTGAAGATATCTTTCCAGCAAAACCAATTGCAAAAAACCAAATAGAGTTGACTGAAAATGATAGTCCTGAAAGCATTGTTTCTACAGAAGACCTTCAAAACGTGTCTCTCACACTAAACGATCAAAATATTTTGATGAGTGACCCTAAAATAATTGGCTACACTTTGACTAAAGATGTGGTTGATGGATCATTCTTAAAATGAATTGACAATGGTTTTGGCATTGGACTGTTATTTTTAGGTATTTTTGGTATAATAAACATACACAATGAGAACCAGCTGGCTCATGGCTTTAAGCGTAAAGCGTTGTTAAAAAATCTTGCCATTTTTGTTGTTGGCGTTGGGTTGATTTTGTCTGGATATACTGGACTATTTGCCCAAATAAAACTTCCAATTTTTTAAAATCATGAAATTTACAATATTACTTACAAATATAAAGAGGTTTTTTATTATTTTTTCAGTTTGTTTTACTGTTCTTTTTTTGCTGTTTTCTTTTGATGCTATATACTCTATATTGAAATATCGTTTTTTGTCTTTCTCAGAAAATATACAAAATGAACTACATCGACCTATAAGCTTTGACCCCACAATAAACAGACCCAAAACCACAGCTACCAAATCCACCCCGTCTACAACCTATCCGCTTATTGGGCTAAACCTTTGAACAAGCCCTACTAGCACTCGAACCAAAATAGCTGATGCTTTGCCTGAAATACCTAGCGAAGCAGTGACTACCAATTTATTGCAAATTCCAAAATTTGGAATCAAGGTTCCTATATTGGAAGTTGAAAATGAAAATCAAAAAGCTATTTATGCCGCTCTTAGAAAAGGGGTATTGGTATATCCGACCACAGAGTCACCTGGCATTGATAGTAAGTATTCTATAATACTTGGGCATAGCTCTCGCTATCCATGAGAGCCCGGCCGATACAAATCGGTATTTTCTTTGCTAAACGAATTTGAAGTGGGTGATCGCTTCTATATTTTTTGAAACCAACGCCCGCTGGTGTACGAAATACAAGATAAAAAAATATTTTTGCCGTATCCAAAAGGAGAGGATTCCACTGAAAATGTCTTTCCGCCAAATTCAAATGAGCACATCCTTATATTACAATCTTGCTGACCAGTTGGAGTGGATTACAAAAGAATTGCAGTGAAGGCGACTTTGATAAACTGATAAACCGACCTGTTAGGGTCGGTTTTTGTTTGACTTTTTAAAAAATGTTTTATATACTATACTTTTATAAAACCTCAAACAAACTACACCATGGAAAAAGATTGCGTTTTTTGCAAAATTATACGTTCAGAAATACCATCAAAAAAATATTACGAAGATAATAACTTTTTGGCTATTTTTGATATAAACCCTATTTCAAATGGCCATGTAGTTTTGATGTCCAAAACTCACTACACAAATGTTGGCGACATGAACGAGAGCGAGTGGCAATCTTTTATGAACATAGCTAGAATGTTGGCAGAAAAAATTGTTACTGAAATTGGTGCTGATGGCTACAATATACTTGTGAACCAAGGTGAGGCAGGGCAGTCACTAGTAAATCATCGACCTCATTGTCATATAATTCCTCGTTTTTTGGAAGATGGTATAAAAATTGACCCTCGCGGTTAAACAACGAGACGGTTTTGATATAGACAATCTCAAAAAAATATGCTAATATTTTTACACAACATTGGATGTGTAGTTCAGTGGTAGAACGCTGTCCTGATAAGACAGAGGTCGGAGGTTCGATCCCTCCCACATCCACCAAAAAACCCCGCAATTTGTTTTGCGGGGCTTTTGTTATTCTAGCGGTAATTTTTCTTTCAAGTTTTTTAAAGATTCCACGTCATATGATTTTTGATTGGATTGAGTAAAGCTTTTTTCTTCCAAAACGCTTTCAACTTGTTTGTATATAAAAGTGAGCTTTGTGGTTATAATATAAAAAAAT
>CAYGJE010000047.1:0-4239 GCA_964350215.1 uncultured Candidatus Saccharibacteria bacterium
TAAGAGATAAGGGGGGCTGGCATAATAAAAAAGTGGTTTTTTATTTCAAAAACTTTGTTGATAAAGTTGCTAGCTATTTAAACGAGGAAGTTAATTTTTGGATAACTTTAAATGAGCCTATGGTTTATGCGTCTCAAAGTTATCTTGTCGGAGAGTGGCCGCCACAAAAAAGAAGTCCGTTGCTTTTCTATTCTGTTATTGGAAATTTAGCTAAGGCTCATAGAGAAGCTTACAAAATTCTAAAAAAGCATGATAAAAATTGTAAGGTTGGCATTGCGAAGCATAATGTATATTTTCAATCGGCTGGCGGCCCAATTAATTATATTTTGAAAAAGATTGCTGAACAGTTTATGAATTTTTGGTTTTTAGGAAAAATAAAAAAATATCAAGATTTTATTGGACTAAATTATTATTTTCATAATTACATAAATTACGGACTTAATAAAAGGTTTTCTTACGAGAAAAAATCGGATATTGAATGGGGACTTTTTCCGGAGGGAATATATTACGTTTTAAAAGGTTTAAAAAAATATAAATGGACAACAACATAAGAAACTTTGTAATTATTGCCCATATTGATCATGGTAAGTCAACTTTGGCAGATCGTTTTTTGGAAATCACAAACACAATCTCTCAAGACAAATTGAGTAGTCAATTTTTGGATAAAATGTCTTTAGAGCAAGAAAAAGGTATTACGATAAAAATGCATCCATGTTTGATGGAATATGTTTCAAAAAAGGATGGCAGAAAATATTTTTTGAATTTGATTGACACTCCAGGCCATGCTGATTTTAATTATGAAGTGTCTAGAGCGTTGAAGGCAGTGGAAGGGGCTATTTTGTTGGTGGACGTGACTCAAGGTATTCAGGCACAAACATTGGCAAATTTGTATTTGGCTCAAAACCAAAATTTGAAAATAATTGGCTGTCTAAACAAAGTGGATTTATTGTCTTTTGATAAAGAAGAAGTTAGACGTGATTTATCCAAAACTTTGCACATAGATGAAAAAGATATTTTGATGGTGTCAGCCAAAACAGGTGAAGGTGTGGAAGAGCTTTTAGAAAGAGTGATCGAAGAGGTGGAAGCGCCAAAAATAGAAAATGATAAGCCGCTGCGCGCTTTGATTTTTGACTCACAATTTGATTCATTTAGAGGAGTGTTGGCTTATGTTAGGGTCTTTGAAGGAGAAATAAAAGTCAATGACGAAATTTATTTGATGGCCAATAAAGAAAAATCAAAAGTTATTGAATGTGGAGTATTTAAACCAAACTTGGTGGTGACCAACAAACTTTCATCTGGCGAGACCGGTTGAGTGGCCACAGGATTAAAAGATCCAGGAATGGTGAAAGTGGGTGACACTATAACATTGCGTAAAAATATGGAAGATACTACTCTTGAACCGCTTTCTGGCTATAAAGAGCCACAGCCAATGGTGTTTTCTGGATTTTATCCTGAGAGTAATGATGATTTTGAATTGCTACAAAAATCACTAGCCAAATTAAAATTAAATGATGCGTCTTTTAGTTATGAGCCAGAAGCAAACGAAGCATTGGGTAGAGGTTTTCGGTTGGGCTTTTTGGGTATTTTGCACTACGAAATTATAACATTGAGATTGCAACGAGAATATAATCTTGATTTGATCACCACAATCCCAATGGTTCCTTACAAAATAACATTGGTATCAGGAGAAGAGATATTGGTTAAAAAACCAACTGATTTTCCAGAGAGCAATAAAATAAAGGTCATCAAAGAACCTTATGTCAATTTAAAGGTTTTGACTCCAAGCAAATACTTAAACTCTATCATAGGGCTTATGCCTTCTTTTAGAGCCACACAAACACATCTAGAAACATTGCAAGGCGATTTGGTGTTGGTGGATTATGAGCTACCAATGGCAGAATTGATTTTGGATTTGTATGATAGCTTAAAGTCAGTTAGCCAAGGATTTGCTTCATTAAATTATGAAATAGCTGATTTTAGACCTGGCGATATCCAAAAATTGGATGTGTTGTTGCATCATGAAAAAGTGGAGAGTTTATCTTTTATTGTGGTTAGGGAAAGAGCTGAAAGAGAGGCCAGAAGATTGGCCACCAAGCTAAAAGAAATTGTACCACCTCAAAATTTTGCTTTAGCAATACAAGTGGCCAGAGACGGATTGATTTTATCTAGAGAGACAATCCCAGCTTTGAAAAAGGATGTGACTGGATATTTGTATGGTGGTGATAGAACTAGAAAGATGAAACTTTGAAAGAAGCAACAAAAAGGAAAGAAAAAATTGGCATCAGTGTCAACAGTCAACTTGCCACCAGAAGTTTATCATAAGTTGTTTTTAAATAAAAAAGATTAAAAAATATCATGAACAAAAAACAAATTATAAAAATTTTGGCTTGAATTACGTTGATAGCATTTTTAGTTTATATTTTGTTTTTTTATGCGCTTCATGATATCAACAAACAAAAAAGATTTTTGAGAAGTCAAATAGCATCTTTGAATAAGGAAATGTTGGATTTGAAAAAAGAAAATGAAGAGTTGGAGCAGGGAATATTGCAAGTAGATGAAGAAGAATTTTTGGAAAAAGAAGCTAGGGTCAACATGGGCTACAAAAAAGATGGTGAAAAAACAGTTATTTTAAAAATAAACACAACAACAACAAAATCAGATCAACAATTGAAAATGGAAGCTAGTGTTTGGTACAAGATAAAACAATGGTTTGGTGATTTGTCAGCAACTGATTAGTTGCTAGACATGCGAGTGTGGTTTAGTGGTAGAATGCAACCTTCCCAAGGTTGAGGCGGGAGTTCGATTCTCCTCACTCGCTCTAGGTGCCGGGGTAGCTGAGTTGGTTCAAGCAGCTGTTTCGTAAATAGCAGACCGCGAGTTCGAATCTCGCCCCCGGCTCAAATAATAAAATAATAAAAAATTTTTATGGAAAAGCAAATATATGATTTGATAATATTGGGCAGCGGACCAGCAGGAGTGAGTGCTGCTATTTATGCTGAGCGCTACAATATGAAATCAATGATGATTGGAGAAATTTTTGGTGGCACAGTTATGTATCCACACAAAATAAATAACTTTCCTTCTTACAGTGAAATAAGTGGGATTGATTTGATAAAGAATTTTAAACAACATTTAACGTCGTTGAATTACAATTGCGTGGATAATCAAATAGCTAAAATATTAAAAAAAGAAGATATATTTGAAGTTTTTGTGAGAGATGGCGAGAGTTTTCTTGCCAGTAGATTACTTTTGGCACTGGGCACTTTTAGAAAAAAACTCAATGCTAAGGGCGAGGACAAGTTTTTGGGCAGAGGAGTTCATTATTGTGCTGTGTGCGATGCAGTTTTCTACAAAAATAAAGATGTGGTGGTGGTGGGCAGTGGCGATGGTGCATCAATGGCAGTGTTGCTGTTGGCAGAAACATCCAGTAAAGTTTATCAGCTTATAAGAGGAGAGGAATTAAAAACTGCTCCTGATACAATCGAAAAATTGGAAAAATTGACTAATTATGAACTAATCAAAAACAACGAAATAGAAGAAATATCAGGAGACATTTTTGTAAATAAAATTGTTTTGAAAAATGAACACAATGGTGTAAAAGAAATATCAGCAGATGGAGTTTTCATTGAAATTGGTGGTGCTCCAAATACAGCACTAATAAATGATTTGGGTGTGGAAGTGGATCAAAGAGGATATGTGGTGGTGGACAATTTTATGAACACAAACGTGAAAAATGTTTGAGCGGCAGGCGATATCACCAACATCCATGGCGACTTCAAACAAATTATAAATGCTTGCAGTCATGGAGCATTGGCAGCTCACGATATGTTCAAAAAAATAAAAAAGAGCTAAAATTTATTTTATGTCAATCAAAAAAACAATAAAAAATAATTATCGACCGATTTTTAGCAAAAACAACAAATTTATAAATGAGTTTTATTTTTTATTGAATTTGGCAAAAATAGATGTTTGGCAAAAATATTGGCACGACTATTATGTTGGCAATTGTTTTAAGCATAAAATTGATAATTCACGAATAGAAAAACTAAAAAATATTTTTTTAAAGAAATCCTATTGAGACCTAGAAGAAATTTTTTATTATGCAAAAAGCGAAAAAGATTTATTTGCAAGATTGGAACACATTTATTTGAAAAAAGATTTTGTTGAACTTAAAAAAGTTTTCTTGTCAATACAAAAAGAATTTAAAAAATTTTACACAAGCAAACAGAAAAATTATAC
>CAYGJE010000048.1:0-4060 GCA_964350215.1 uncultured Candidatus Saccharibacteria bacterium
ATGAGCCGGAGGAGAGAATCGGACTCTCGATCTCGTCATTACCAATGACGTGCTATACCACTAAGCCACTCCGGCAAAGTTTAGTGTCAACTCTTCAACATTCTTGATGAATATTGGTGGGCACGGTAGGACTCGAACCTACGGAGGCCGAAGCCGCAGCGTTTACAGCGCTGTGCAATTGCCGCTATGCGACGTACCCATATTTTTTAACAAATTCCAAAAAACGTCTTTGATGTTTAGAATTATGAAACCCTATTTCTTTACCAAATCTTAAAATTTCTTGTCTTTTAGTTAAATATAAATTATAACCACTAATTTTAGAAGGATGATATCCTAATTTAATAAACATATTCCTAACTGCACTTAACAATGGTTTAGAATGGTTGCAAAAAGAAATTTGAATACCGAATTTTAATTTATAAATTGAACCATCAGTATCAATTAATCCTCTTAAAGCATTTTGAATAAAACAATTGCGTTTAAATATTCATTCCGGAACATCTACCTGGTTCTTAACTTTATCATGCACTAACCCCATGGTTTTTAGTCATTCAACCGCTTCTACAGAACTTACGTATACTGTTTTGTAACCACATCTTCTAGTAGATATTTTAGAATGAGCTTTAAATACCTTATTCATCAGATTAGATACATACTCAACATATTCGTACTCTTTTGTTCCCAAAGTAACTGTAACTTGGAAATGACTAACATGGCCATCTCCTAACATAATCCCTACAAATTCCGCCAAATCATTTGAATAACGTTTTGGAATCTTGGCATTATATTGCTTATTCTTGTAATGCAATTTCTTCGAAGGTTGAGACGTAATATTTAATCTTAACAATCTATCATAAACAGTCGCTTGGCCAATATGCAAAATATTTCCTACCTCACCAATAGTTTTGTTCTCCTTAACATAAAGCTTTATCAGCTCTTTGCGTTTTTCGTTTTCTTCTTTTTTAGTTCATCTTCTAGCCATTTTAAATGTTCGCTCTTAAAGCCATAAATTAAAAGTCGACGTAATTTTAACAACCAATAATTTATCCTAGCAATATCGAGAATAATGCTGAGCCGAGAAAAGGATTTGAACCTTCAACCTACGGTTTACAAAACCGTTGCTCTACCGTTGAGCTATCTCGGCACAAATGTTTAGGTTGATGCCTAAACATTGTAACATATTTATTTGTTTTTTGGAATACTTTCTTTGTAAATACTTTTTAAAAATGTTTTTAGTGTTTCGTCATCTTTATTGATATCTCATGCTTTAAATAATAAGGCATGCAAAGTGTTTAAATCATTTCTGCCTTTGTATATTTTTGCAAGCTTCAAGCATATTTCCACATTTGGATTGCTTTGAAAACTTTCAATGTATTTGGATTCCAAAACACAAAGAGTGTTATCTTCTGCTTCGCAGTCGTATTCATTTAACTTTGACACCGAAAATGACTTTTTTTCTTCTGCCTCCTTTTTCAAATTTTTTAGAACTTTGGTAACGTTGTTGTCTAGACGCAAAATAATAATGCGGCATCTTCTCAAAAGCTTTTCCAATATTTTTTTGGTTTGAAGCTCTATTTTTTCTAGATCAATAGACACTTTTGGCTTTATACTTTCTTCTGTTGAAATTTCTTGTTCTTGCAAAGAAGTTTTTTTGGCAGATTTTTTAACCAACAAAACCAACCCTATACTTCCTGCTAGAAAAAACAACAAAAACAAATAGTCAAACATAATATTAAATTTGATATCTTATAAACCCGACGATGTTGATCTTGGCATCCAATTGCTTGCCCTTTTCTTCCACAAGCTTGCCAACAGTCAGCGAGTCATTTTTGATAAATGGTTGAAAACTCAAACAAATTTCTGAAAATCTTTTTTGAATACGACCATCTCTTATTTTGACTTTTATCTCTTCTGGCTTATTTTCTTTGGTAAGTTCCTCTTCAATATAATCTTTAACATTTTTGACATCTTGTTCTGATAAATTTTCTGGAGACACAGCTACTGGTGACATTGCAGCAATTTGCATTGCTATGTCATAGGTAAATTCTTTTGCTTCGCTATTTGATCAAATATCTTTGTCAGAAGACATTTCCAACAAAACACCAATCTTGCTGCCAGCATGAATATAAGAATTTAAATAACCAGTAGTGGCGGTAAAATCAAATCTTGCGACTTCCATTTTTTCACCAATTTTGGCCACCAAATTGCGAATTAATGCATCCACTGTTTCGCCATTTTCATCAGTTTTTTGAAGCAAATCATCTACACTACTTGGGCTGGTAAGTGCTATTATCTTGGCAATACTGTTTGACAATATGGCAAACTCTTCGTTTTTGGCCACAAAATCTGTTTCGCATCTAAACTCCACAACTGCGCCTTTTTTGCCATCTTCGCTTACATATATAGCAACAACTCCTGCCTTTGTTTCTCTTTCTGCTTTTTTGTCTGCCTTTGAAAGACCTTCTTCTTTCAAAATTATTCTAGCTTTTTCCAAATCATTACCTGACTTGTCTAAAGCTCTTTTGCAATCCATAACCGACACGCCGGTCTCTTCTCGAAGTTGTTTGATTAATTCCATTGCATCCATAATAAAAATTTAATAAATTATTAAACTAAATTTGGGCATAAACAATTAGTTACTTCCTTTTGTTTTTATGCTTGATTTGATTTCTCCAAGAATTCAAGCTATTGCCGAGACAGAACTGTCATTTGAAGGAATTGGATAATCAATTTTTGTGGGATTGTCGTCGTTGTCTAAAATAGCCACTACTGGTATTTTACTTTTGTTGGCTTCAGTGACTGCTGTTTGATGATATTTTGGATCAATAACAAACAAAACTTCTGGTTTTTTGGTTAAAGTGGCAAGTCCGCCAAATCTTTCTTCCAATTTTTCTAATTGTCTTTCAATTTTAATTCTTTCTTTTTTGGTATATTTGTCAAAAGCATTGTCAGCAAATTTTTGCTTCAAATCCAAATAATATTTTAATCTTTCACTAACTGTTTTGTAGTTTGTGACTAGTCCGCCAATTCATTTGTTGACCACATATGGTTGATTGAGATATTTTGCAATATCTTTGACACAATCTCTTGCTGAAGGCAATGTTGCGGCAAACAAAACCAAGCCATTGTTGTCAATGGTTTTTTGAATTAACTCTTTGGCTTCTTGCAACTTAAAATAAGTGATTTCAAGGTTGATAACCTCGATGTTATTTTTGGTTTGCAATATAAAAGGAGCTGCTTTTGGATGTGTTTTTGATTTTCTATGACCATAATGAACACCACTTTGAATCATCTCCTGTATCTTTCGTGAATCTATTTCCATTTTATTTTTTTAAAACTTTTTTATTAATGCAAGTCCCACGGGATATTTCAACATAAAACGCCAAACAAAGCTTTTTGTTAATTGCTTAGCTTTTATTATGTTTTTGGAACTTTACCGTTTTATACATAGTATTATAGCACAAAAAACAGCATAAATCAAGGTCTAGTAGCTCAAAGCCACATTTCCCGTTATTACAATGCCTGTGTCTCATATTTCGTCTAGAGTGGACTCTCAAAGCTTATTATTTCTAATGAATTCTACTGGATCCAAAACCATAGAGCTAACGCCATGAACATCGTTTTTATAATAAAAATTGTCCCAAACGTTTTTATCCATATTGTTGTTTAGATGCGGCAAGGCAACCCAATAGCCATATTGAATATTATTAGTCACACAGTTGTGTGTGCACTGTGGGAGCTCAACAATAAAAGTGACTATCTTTTTCTCCCCTGGCCTTATTTCTTCTATAATTTTGCTGCCATTTGGCATTTTAACATATGCTTCATTTAAAAACGAAATTTGCGGCTTTTCTATGCCAAAAGTATGTCCTGCTCCATCCACAATCTCTGTTATATTAGACCCATATGGCAAAGAAATTTTTGCCACTTTTGGAGTAGCTGGAGTGGTTCTTCTATGAAACTCTACCGCCCATGACTGTCATCGCGAATTAAATAAAGTTCTTGATCCAAAATCGCAAGGCGCATTTCAATCACGAGTATTGATTTCACACCCACCCAT
>CAYGJE010000049.1:0-4032 GCA_964350215.1 uncultured Candidatus Saccharibacteria bacterium
GCACCACCCTATTGCGTCCTACCCAACACTTTTAATGCTTGTTCCTTGATGTTTAAATTTGTATCTTGCGCGTGGACCTTTATCTCGTTAACCTCTTGCAAAATATCAGACGTCAGAAGTATTGAATAAATATTATCTCCCTTATTTATCAAGTCACCAAAGTAATTGTTATTAACAAAAAGCATTTTTTGTTCAAGCGGCACACTAGAAACTATTTTTATTCTTAGTTCTATATTGTTTAAAACCTCTTGATCGTTTTTTATGTTTAAAAACTCTATCGATATATCATCACTTTGCTCTAAAGTAGTCGTCGTGCTCGGAACAACAGCTTTATAACTTTTATTATAAAATTCATTTGGCAGTGGCCTATTATAAATATTATCAAAACCTTCTATACTTGACCTCAATCACTCCAAAACCGGTGTTTCTCAATTTAAAAACTGTGAATCATTTTCAGGATTTTTAGGTATTGTACTCAAAGGGTCGTTTTTATCTACATAAAAAAGTATTGAGTGTGACTGAATGGTATTGCCCATCTGATTGATATATTGACCATTGAGCATTGGCTTGTCCACATATGTATATTCTGGATTTGAAAAATATTCAACTGGTCTTGTGGAAACCGCATATCTCATATACTCGCCTCATGCTGGTGCTGCCACCATACCGCTTGATGTACCTTGAAACATCGAAGTATAATTATTGTTACCCACTCAAATGCCAGTCACAAGATTTGGAGTATAACCCAGTACTCAAGCATCTTTTGAATCAGAGCTAGTACCAGTTTTTGCTGCCACGTCAATATTATTGCCAAAGAAAAATGGATTGTTCACAGTTCCAAACAATGGCGTCCTGGCAGTGTTATCCGAAAGAACATCATTTATCATTCGAATATATTTTGAATTATACACATGGCTGGAATCATCCTTATATTCTTCTACCACCTTACCTTCACCATCCACAATTTTCAATATAAATTTTTGTGAATGTTTTATGCCCTCTTCGCTTAAAACAGAATACGCTCCCACCAAATCATATAAGTTAACGGCTCCTCCTCCCAGCACCAACGGTAACCCATATTCATTTTTAGTACCAGTTAATGTGGTTATGCCAAATCTTTCAGCCAATTTTAGCACATCATCAATACCAGTCAAATATAATGCCTTCACTGCCGGAATATTTAATGATTGTGCCAATGAATTTCTTAAATTAACTGGACCTCTAAAAATTTTATCGTAATTTTGTGGAATATACGGATTATTTGGATCAACAGAAAAATTTGTTTTTACATCAAAAACAACTGTATCCGGACTATACCCTTTTTCAAACAAACTCAAATAAACAAACGGTTTAAAAGATGACCCTGGTTGTCTCAAACCAAAAACCGCATTGTAGTTGCCATCAATATTATAATCCCAAAAATCCCTTGAGCCAACCATGGTCAATATTTGGCCTGTTTTGGAGTCCTGCGAAAGAAGCGCCATGTTTTTTATGCCAAATCTTTCTTCGTTGCTATCGCCATATTTACTTACCACTTCTTCGGCCTTTTTTTGTAAATCATAATCCAATGTGGTAATTATTTTTAAACCACCTTTTTGAACAAAATCTTCACCATATTTGTCCACAAGTTGAGATTGCACAAAAGCCACAAAATGAGGAGCCAATATTGTTTGTCGTTTTGTTTTAAAGTCGGACTTATTTGCTTTTAAAATTTCTACTTGTTTTTCTTCTGCTCAACCAAACTTTATCATCCTCTGCAAAACCCAATTCTTTCTAATCTCTAATCTTTCACGATTGTTGCCAAATGGAGACAAATATGTAGGCGCTTTTAACAAACTTGCCAAATAAGCGGCCTCTTCCAAATTCAAATCTTTGGCACTCTTACTAAAATAAAGTTGACTTGCTGACTCAATACCATAGGCATTAAATCCATACGGCACCTGATTCAAATACATTTCAAAGATTTCGTCTTTGGTATATTGTCTTTCCAAATAAAAAGATAGTATCATTTCTTTGATTTTTCTTGAAGCCGATCTCTCGGTGGTCAAAAAAGCATTTCTCGCAAGTTGCTGAGTAATTGTTGATCCTCCCGGACCATTACCAAAAGTGACAATGTTTAAATACACTGCCTTTATAAGCGATTTCCACACAATACCATGATGTCTATAAAATGAGTCGTCTTCTGCAGCCATAGTGGCATGTTTTACAATGTCTGGTATTTCATCAAATTTTAAGTATTGTCTGTTTTCAGCTTGAGTTTGGTCGTACAAAATAACTGTCTCTGTGCGATCATATATGGTGAAGCTTTCGTTTATCACTCTGTTGCCCAAATTTTTGATATCAGGCAAATCCTTTGAAAAATATATTACCACCATTGCCAAAAAAACAGTAATTGCAAAAAAAGCTATCGCTAAAGTTTTGGCATTAAAATATTTTTTGAAAAATTTATTTATCATGTTTTGTATTTATGTTTATGTTGCCAGCTTGGTTTATATTGATTATTTTTTGATAAGACCCGCTTTGCTCTCCTAGAATAATTTCAGCATCTTTGTTTAAGATATAGTCATCTTTAAAAATATAAATTCTTGGCTCTGGCGGCAAATACACCAAGGTGTCAATGTTTGAGCTTTTTATCAGCACATTGATTGGCAATTTTACAATTTCATATTTTTCTGACTCTTGATATTTGTTGTCCCCGTTTAAGCTGGCATCACAAAAGTCAGAAAAAATAACATATTGATTTGGGTTTCCTTGATCAAAATAAATACCTCAAGCACAAATTTTTCTATCACCGATTTGCCTTGTTTGCATAGACAAATTAGCCACCCTTCTAATATCAAAGGAGACCCTTTCGGCGGCCCTATTAATTTTGTTTATGTTTTCACTTCTTCTGGTGTAAGCAATTGTCACCGATAGCATTATCATGATTATGGAAGAAGTGACCAAAATTTCTATCAAAGTGAAACCTTTTTTCATAATATTTTTTTAGATCGACAATATAAAATTAAAATACATTTGCAATAGTTTTTCGCCTCACAAAAAAGTCATAAGCCCTCCCAGTGCCAAATATGGTCCAAAAGCAACATATTGTTTGAATTTTTTCTTGCCTGTCAAAATCAAAACCGTTCCCACAAATCCTCCAATCAAAAAAGAAAAGAACAGAAACGCGAATACCGCAGGAACGCCCAAAATAAAACCAATAAACCCTGCAATATACGGATCGCCATCTCCCATAGCTCTACCCTTTGATACTCACACAATAATTTGAATAACCAAAAACCCTATTACTAATCCTAAAATGTTATTTCAGATTCCTGAAATTTGTGGAAAGAAAAAGCTAGCTCCTCCAAGCCAATTGCGATAATATTCCAAAAATACTATTGGTTGATATTTGTTGACAAGCAACAAAGATCCTTCGCCAATCAAAGCAACAAAAAATCCTGCAAACAAAAAACTATCCAAAACAATTAAATTTCTGATGTCAAACACCGAAATCAGCACCAACACCGAAATATAAGCTAGTCACAACACCAAAGGTAAAAAGTTGCCAATCATGGACAGTCCCCCTAGCGTAAACAAAGATGCGCTGTAAAAAGGTATTTGCAAAAAACGATAGAAGACAAGCATAAAAAGAAGTCCCATCAAAATTTCAGAAAAAGGGTTAATTATTGATATTTTCTTTTTACATTGGCTGCATTTACCTCCCAAAAAAACATAGCTAAAAATGGGTATATTTTCTCATATTCGCAACTTATGACCACAATGGTCACAATGTGATGGCTCTCTTACAATTTCTTTTTCTTTTTCGGTACGCAAAATAACCACGTTCAAAAAACTACCGACTATCGAGCCAAACACAAACAAAAAAATATACATAAAAGTAATGGTCAAATTAGACATAGTATTCATTTAATTATTGTTAACTACTCAAAATATAACAAAAAAAACAGAAAAAAACAAGGCCAAAACTATTCAGTTTTGGCCTTGTTTTAATGTAATTTTTTAACCTCTTTTGTCAAATATTTTTTTACT
>CAYGJE010000050.1:0-3979 GCA_964350215.1 uncultured Candidatus Saccharibacteria bacterium
ATTGATTTTTAATTTTTTTTGCACTATAATATACAAAGATTAAAAACAATCTATGAAAAAGATAATAGTTAATGATTTAATGCAAAAAGGATATATATACTATATCTCAAAAAAAGATTTTGACAAAGAATTTAAACCTGAGCTCACTCCTAAAGAAATGTTAGAATTAGGAGTTTTTGGTGGTAAGTATATGACTGATTGCAAAAATGAATTCCCTAAAACATGATTTAAAAAAGCAAAGCTTTGTCATGAATTTCATGATCCTAATCTAAACTATTTTAAAGTTAATGCTTCCCAACCATTATCTGTTTGAAGAAAGAAAGGCTGAATTCATCCAGCTGATCCCAGGGGATGATTCCAATGGTATTGCCGTTACTACCAAGGAAGAAGAATACCAGACGAAGACCAAAGGCAAATAAAAAGATGAAAAGCAATGAAAAGGCATATCAGCCAACTTAAAAAACGATGTCCTAAAGGCCAAATAAAATGTTCGCCTAGGCAGAGGCAAGCATTATTACATTGGGCTTATGACAGTAGAAAAATTTAAATTAATATTATGGAGATTATAAAAAAAGTTAAAAAACAATATTTTGATGCAATTGTTGACAATCGAAAACAATTTGAAATTAGATTAGGTGATTTTGATTGCCATGAAGGTGATGTCGTCATTCTTCAAGAACAAGACGACAGTACCAACGAGCTTACTGGCCGAACAATTAATTGTGAGGTTGTCTATAAAATTAACACCAAAGAAGCAGAAAAATTTTATACCAAAGAAGAGATTGAAAAACATGGCCTAATAATATTAGGTATACGTCGACATTATGATTTTAATAATTAAATTTTAAAACATGAAAGGATTTTTAGATTTTATAAGAGAGCAGGGAGTTGTTGGCTTGGCTGTTGGTTTTATTCTCGGTGGCGCTGTTTCAAAACTTGTATCGGCCATTGTTACTGATATTATCAATCCAATCCTTGGCGCTCTTCTTGGCTCACTGGGCGGTTTAAAAAGCGCCTACTTTGCTATTGGTAGCGCCAAAATAATGTATGGCGATTTATTAAGCGTATTAATTGATTTTATCATTGTCGCTTCAGTTGTATATTTTGGGGTCAAAAAGCTTGGGCTCGATAAACTAGATAAAAAATAACTTTTTAACCATATTAATCATTAAAAGCAACAAGTATGAAAAATATTAAAAATAAAAAGATTGCCTTATTCGGCGATCAAACAATTCGACGTCATTGAGATGATAAAAAAGAATTGTGATATTTCTCAGTGATTGATGTTATCGGGGCTCTAACAAACTCAAGCAGGCCTAGAAAATACTGGGACGATCTAAAGAGAAGGCTAGAGCAAGAAGGAAGTCAGTTGTCCGATAAAATCGGACAACTGAAAATGATATCTAGCGACGGCAAATACTACCTTACAGATATAGCAGATACTGAAACAATGCTTCGCCTTATTCAATCCATTCCATCTCCTAAAGCCGAGCCTTTCAAGCTTTGGTTAGCCAAAGTCGGGTACGAAAGATTAGAAGAAACAGTTGACCCAGAGCTAGCTATTAACAGAGCTTTAAAAACATATTTTAAAAAAGGTTACAGCCAAAGCTGAATTAACCAAAGACTTAAAAGTATTGAAATTAGAAAAGATTTGACTGATGAATGGGAAGAGCGAGGAGTTAAAGAAGGTTTAGAATTTGCAATTTTAACTAATGAAATAACTGAGGCCTGAACAGGCATGACTACTAAAGAATACAAAAATTTGAAAGGACTTAAAAAAGAAAATCTTAGAGATAATATGACTAATCTAGAATTAGTTTTA
Source organism: uncultured Candidatus Saccharibacteria bacterium (assembly GCA_964350215.1). Taxonomy (GTDB): domain Bacteria; phylum Patescibacteriota; class Minisyncoccia; order UBA6257; family JAKLIH01; genus CAYGJE01. Next base: position 1,823 of record CAYGJE010000050.1, read on the forward strand.
AATATGTTAGCCGAAACAGCTACAACAGAAATTTCAAAAACAAAAAAACCAGAAACTTTTTCTGAAAATAAAAAAGTAGCCAAAGAAGGAGGAAGCATCGCTGGTAATGCTAGAAAAAACATTGAAAGAAAAACGGGCAAAAAAATCATTACAAACAAAAACGCAAAAAAACTTTTAAAAATTTAATATTATCTTTTTTAAATACGACATTGATAAAATTTAGGTGTCATTTTGCATTACGCAATGCAAAGGTTGATTTTTTTGTGACAATAATATACAATAGTATATGTATGAAAAAATTAAGACATTACTCATGAGAAAATTTTCAAAAATATTTTATTTTGTTGTTTCCATAATTTTTATTTTAAACATTTTTAATCAACAAGTTTTGGCGACATCTATCAATCCTAGCAATTTAGGAGTAGTTGCCAATGCGTCTGTTCAGGATATCATTATTGACGGTAATCAAGCATACATATCAGGTAATTTCACAAGAATAGGGCCTAATATAGGGCAGATGGCTTTGTTTGATACATCAACATATTCTTTAATCAAACAAGCGAGGCCAAATGGAAATATAAATAAAATAATTAGTGATGGGAGCGATGGTTGATATATAGCTGGAGAATTCACAAAAATCGGAGACCACAATACCAAAAGAGTGGCTCACATAAACAACAATGGTACAGTTGACACTAGCTTTACCGCCAATGTAAACAACGCTGTTACTGATTTGCTACTTCATAATAGTAAACTTTTTATCAGTGGCAGCTTTACATCCATTGATGGAGTTGCTGATAATCGTATATACATTGGTGCGCTGTCGCCAACAACAGGAGCATTAGACGCTTGATATCCTGGCAGCCAATCAAATCCAGTAACAAAATTGGCGGTCTACGACAACAACATTTATTGATATGTGAGCAATCTTTTCTATATTTATAGAGCCAACAACACTAATGGCACAAAAGACAACAGTTGATCTATAACTTTGAACAGCTCAGTGTTTGATTGGCATTTTGAAAATGACTATCTTTATCTTGCCGGCGGAAACTTTACATTATTAAATGGCAATGCTTGCTCCGGCCGATTTACAAAAGTAAAAATATCAGATTTAACAATTGATCCATTGAACCTTTCTTTAAACAACACTGTAAGAAAAATTTTAATTTCAGGCGATTCTATTTACCTTGCTGGCGACTTTACTTCCGTACTGTCCACTACCAGAAACCGTTTTGCAAAAGTTGATATCGTAGAAAACTTACCAGTATTGCAAGCATTAAACCCAAACATCAATGACAAGGTACACGCATTTTTAATTAATGGCAACAATCTCTACCTTGGCGGAGATTTTACAACTGTTTCGGCAACTTCACGTTTAGGTTTTGCTGATTATGATTTATCCAATCTCCAGTTAAACGCTTGAAACCCAGGAGTATTAAATGGTGCGCCCAAAACAATAGAGATTTACGGAAATAAAATGTTTATTGGTGGAACATTTGCTAGCATGGATTTAGTCGTACGTAATCGCCTCGCATCATACAACACCACAACTGGTGTTATCAGCAGCTGATCTCCAAGCACCGACGGCTCTACGTCTTATCCACTAACCCTTACACAAGACGCCAACAACATATTTATTGGCGGAAGATTTAAAGAAGTTAATGGTGTGGCTCGATGCAATATTGGTGTAGTTAGCAAATCAACTGGAGCGCTTCAATCGTTAAATAAAAAAGTGTCTCAGTATAGTAATTGCCCTAATTACGACAATGGTCAAGTATACGCCATGCATATTGATAATAATATACTCTATGTTGGTGGCGAGTTTGCTTATGCCGATGGCGTTGGCCAAACAAACTTTGTGGCATTTAATACCACGGATGGATCAAAAATTAATTTTGCACCAGCACCAAATGGGCTAGTCAGAATTATCAACACTGATGGCACTAAACTTTATCTTGGCGGGGCATTCACAACTATTAGTGGACAAACAAGAAACCGTTTCGCAGAGTATAATATATCGGACTACACATTAACTGATTTCAACCCCAGCTTCACTGATGGCAACAATGTTTTGGATATTAATTTCACTGATGATAAAATGTTTGTTAGTGGATCATTTACAAAAATTAATGGTAATACATGTAAAAACTTTTC
>CAYGJE010000051.1:0-3902 GCA_964350215.1 uncultured Candidatus Saccharibacteria bacterium
TTTTGGGATTTTTTTGTTAAAATATAGTTATAAAAATAAACTTAAAAAAATGGATTTTTTAAATACTAGCCAGTCAAATATTGGTCAAATTGCTAATAGCGATGAAATAAAAAATATTGAAGCACCAGTAGAAATAAAAGCAATAGAAGATGCAAAGGAAGAGGTTCTTTTGATGTCAGGTCAAGAAGATAATAATTTGTTGAGATCAGGAATTGACTTGTCAAAAATTGCTTTTGCCAATGAAGCTCCAGAAACAAAACCTCAAATCGTGGAGCAACAAAATGACGATATCGCTGCTATGCAAATGTCTAATGACAATGCAAATCCATTTTTTAATGACGTCGTAAATAATACAAGCTTGCAAGATGACAACCCTTTTGCAGGACAAGCTTTTTCTAATACACAACAAAATGTATATCAAGAAGTAAAACAAGAAATCCCAGCAGCAGTGATCAATTCTAGTCCTGTGATAGAACAAAAGGATGTGGAAGAAATAGTTGAAATCAATAATGTTGCAGTGGAAGAAATAAAAAAAGAAGAAGATGTGGACATGGAAAAAGTTTTTCAAAGTGAAGTCAATAAAGAGGATTCATTTTTGCAATCAACAGACAATGACAGAATATATCAAATTGAAGTTCAAAAAATTACCCCAAATCCATATCAGCCAAGAAGAGAGTTTAATGACGATGCTATTTATGAATTGGCTAGCTCCATAAGAGAATATGGTGTGCTGGAACCATTGATTGTGAAGCGAATTGAAAAAGAACAGCAAAATGGTTTGAACATTGAATACCAATTGATAGCTGGTGAAAGAAGATTTAGAGCTTCAAAAGTTGTGGGGCTTAAAACAGTGCCAGCAATTATTCGAAACTTTGATAGCAAATGTTTGGAATTGGAAGTGGCTTTGGTGGAAAATGTTCAGAGAGAGGACTTGAGTCCAGTGATGAAAGCAAGAGCATATGCACAGTTGATAAATGAATTTGGATATACTCAAGAAATGGTTGGTAGAAGAATAGGCAAGAGCAGGGAATCCATAGCAAATGTTTTGAGATTGCTGCAGCTTCCTTTTGAAGCACAAAAGGCCTTAGATGAAACCAAAATATCTGAATCGCATGCTAGAGCATTGTTGTTGTTGCCAAATATGGAAAAACAAAGAGCTTTGCTGGGAGAAATTTTGTCAAAGCAATTGAGCAGTCGTGAAGCAGAAATAATAGCAAGGCAATTTTTGGATAAACAAGGTATCAAAACCACTGCTAGTGGCAGGAAAAGAAAAGGTGATTCTTTTGATCCAAAGGATTTGGAGCTCAGAGAAAAATTGGAAGATATGTTTGGGGCTAAAGTGACCATAAAAAGAAAGGGAGAGATGGGTGAAATTAGCATATTCTTTTATTCGGATGATGAGCTTGATGGATTGGTTGGTAAGCTCACTAACAATTCTGAAAAAATGATAAATAAAGCAGTTGATAAGTTAAATAATATTTAATCCACTGTATGTCAAAAGCAATAAACAAACTATTTTGAATAGTATTTGGAACATTGGTTGTTTCTGGTTTTTTGTATTTGAGCAGCGCATCAATGGTGGCTGGCAGCAAAAAATTTGGTGATCCGTTCTTTTTTGTGAAAGACCAATTTTTTAAAGGGCTGGTCGTTGGGCTGGTGGCCTTTTTGATTTTGTATTTGATTGACTTAAAATTTTTGAAGAAATTTTCGCTTTTGTTTTTGATTGGCAATGTTTTTCTTTTGTTGCTCACTAGGGTTCCTGGGTTGGGCATTGAGGATGCCACTGCTGATAGATGAGTTAATTTAGGAGGATTTTCTTTCCAACCATCTGAGTTTTTGAAAATAACTTTGGTGATGTTTGCGGCGTATTTTTTGAGTAGAAAAAGTGTGATAGCACTAAATAGTTGATCAAAAACAATTGTTCCGTTTTGAACAATTGCGGCTATTCCGTTAGTTATAGTTTTTTTGCAGCCAGCCACATCCATGGTGTTTTTGTTGGTATGTGCCTTGACGGCAATTTTCTTTTGCACCAAAATTAGCTTAAAAAATATTTTTATAATAGGTGCGATTGGATTGGTGGCTTTGTCGGTGGCCGTGGCGCTGTCTTCTAGCAAGCATGAATATAGATTGGGGCGTCTTAAAAACTTTTTAAATCAAAGCACAGATGCAAATTATCATTTAGATCAGGCAAAGACAGGTATAGTGAGAGGCCGAATGTTTGGTTTGGGTTTTGGCAATTCCATACAAAAGCACAGTTATTTGCCGGAGAGCTTTACGGACTCCATATATCCAGTAATTGCCGAAGAGTTTGGTTTTGTGTTTGGCACTTTTGTGATTTTGGCAATTTATTTTTTGATTTGCTTTTTAGGATTGTATGTTGCTTTTCATAGCACCGACTCATTTAGCTCTTTGTTTGCTATTGGCACGGTCACTTGAGTGACCATACAGGCGATAATGCATATTGCTTGTATGAGTGGTTTGATACCGCTTACAGGGGTGCCATTGCCGTTAATAAGTTATGGAGGCAGTGATTATGTGGTGACCATGATGAGCATGGGAATTTTATACAATATTATAAATAAATCATAATATGAAATTTTTTAAATCCGACAAAAAAATGAAGATATTGTTCACTGGCGGCGACTCTGGTGGCCATGTGTTTCCATTGGTTTCGGTTTTGAAAGAAATGCAAAAATTTTTAAAAGATTTTAATGCCAAAGGGATGGATTTGGAGTTTTATTATATTGGAAGTAACGATTTTACTTTGGAATATATCAAAGACCAAAATATCAATTTGTATCCACTTAGCATGAATAGATGGAAAAAATCAAAAAACTTTTTTCAAAATGTTTTAGGAATTTTTGTAAATTTTGTTTCTTTTGTCAAAGCATATATAAAAATGTTGCTGGTTATGCCAGATGCTATTTTTGCAAAAGGCAGCTTTGCGTCTGTGATGGTGCTGGTTATTGGTATTGTGTTTAGGATACCAATATTTGTGCATGAGTCAGATGCTGTGCCTGGATTTGTGAATCAAATCTTTGGCAAATTTGCCAAAATTGTTTTTATTTCATTTGAAAATAGTGCCAAATATTTCAACAACAAAAACATTGAACTAGTGGGTAATCCAATTGACGAAAATTTAAAGCAAGTTTTGAATGCTAATTATGATATAGAAGAATTGAAAAAACAAATGGGATTGGACATGGAAAGAAAAGTTGTTTTGGTGTTGGGTGGTTCTCAGGGAGCCAAAACAATCAACAATTTGATTTTGGATGTGCTGCCAGAGGCATTGCAAAAATATCAAATAATTCATCAGGTGGGAGATAGCAATTACGAAGATATGAGAAGACAAGCAGATGTGACAGTGAAGGAATTTTTGGAAAACAGATCAGATGGCAAACATTATCATTTGTTGCCATTTCTTAATCACTCGATTACTCCAGCTATAAACTCTTTGGCATACGCCATGATGGTGAGTGATATTGTGGTTTCTCGAGCTGGTAGCGGAGGGATATTTGAAATTGCAGCATTCAAAAAACCATCAATTTTGATACCATTGCCATGAGCAAGTAGGCATCATCAAGAGATAAATGCTTTTGAGTTTTCTAAAGATGGTACAGCAGTGAGCTTGGAGCAGGCAAATTTGAAACCAAATATTTTGATGGATACTATTGATTCTATTGTGGACAACAAAGATAAAATGATAAAAATGCAAATTGGTTGCGAAAAATTTGCAAAGATAGATGCTGGTGATAAAATTGCTAGGAGCATGTTGAAGGCAATAATAAAACAATATTCCCTAAACCTTTAGAAAGCTTTCTAAAGGACGAGCCATAAAACAATGTTCTAATAATCTAATCTTCTAATATTCTAAACAAAATGCGAATGCAAAGATATAATTT
>CAYGJE010000052.1:0-3864 GCA_964350215.1 uncultured Candidatus Saccharibacteria bacterium
TTTCCTATTATAAAAGGAATTGATTTTTTGGGGTATACTGTGTTTTGAAATTATATTACATTGAGAAAGTCAACACTAAAAAGATTTGAAAAAAGATTAAAAAAACAATGGAAAAAGGCAAAAGACAGTGAAAAGCTTGAAGTTTTGGACGATGCGTTTATTTCTTGGCAATCATATTGTGATCATGCAAGATGTAATAGAATCATAACAAATATGTATGAAAAATATTGATGGATAATCTGAAACAATAGACCCAAAAAGTAAAAAAGATTTACATTTGACTTGACAAATTGTTTTACATTTGCTAAAATATAGCTAATAGTTAAACTACATATTATGCTTTCTAATTTTATTTGTCAGATGAGAAAAAAGAACAATTTGTCTCAAGATTTTGTGGCAAAATTTTTGGGCATATCTAGGCCAACATATCTACAAATTGAAAAAGGAGAGAGAGAGGTAACGCTCAAAGAAGCTCAAAAATTAGCAAATGTTTTTGACTTGGAGTTTAATGACTTTATTGATGGCAAAGAAAGAAAAATTATCATTGATTTTGAAAAGGAGCAAAAAGGATCAAAAGAAGAAAAAACCGATCTGAGAATTAGTGTGCCACATCTAAAAAAAGAAAAGTTCAAAGAAGTGCTTTTGTATATATTGGCCAAGGTGGGTGGCAAGCCAAATATTGGAGAAACAACTATTTATAAGTTGTTATATTTTATTGATTTTGATTATTATGAAAAATACGAAGAACAATTGATAGGAGCAACTTATATTAAAAATCATTATGGACCTACTCCAGTTGAATTTAAAAAAATTATAGATGAAATGATAAAAAATGAAGAAATAGAAAAGATAAAAAGTAAATATTTTAGCCATCAGCAGACAAAATATTTGCCACTTAGAGATCCGGACTTGACCAAGCTAAAAGACGCAAGAGAGCTCCAGCATATTGATGATATTTTGATGAGATTGGGAGATAAAAATGCGAGCGATCTTAGCAATTATTCTCATCAAGATGTTCCATGAATTATTGCCAAGGAAAAGGAGCCAATTGAATATAATGCAGTGTTTTACAGAACAGAAAAAACATCAGTAAGAGAATATAATGAAGACCATTAAATATGACGAAACAGAAGAGTTTCAGAAAGATTTTAAAAAACTATTGAAAAAGTATATTTCACTAGAAAGTGACTTTGAGTTGGCAAAGAGAGCGGCAGTTGAGCTTTATCATATCTATAAAATTGACAACTCAAGTGTGGTTTTGATACCAGGGTTTTGCTGCAATCAAGCCAAAATTTGTAAAATTAGAAAATTTTCTTGTGATGCATTAAAGCAAAAAGGATCAAAAAGTGGAATAAGAATTATTTATGCGTTTTGAGAAAAAGAAGAAAAGGTTGTGTTTTTGGAAATATATTATAAGGGTTGCCAGCAAAAAGAGGATTATGGGCGAATAAAGAGCTATTTGAAGCGTCAAATCAAAGGATAAAACCTTTGGTTTTTTTGTTATTGCAAAATTAACAAAAATTTGCTTAAACAAAAAGCTCTTTAAATAAAGGGTTTTTTGTTATTGCAAAATTAACAAAAATTTGCTATATTATTGTATGGAGAAATCCACATACAATTAGTACTTAATTAAAAGATCATTGCTTGATTAACTTACTTAGAACAGATAAATCATTATGAATTATTATTTTTTCAATAATTTTATAAAAACCAAACACTTTAAAAATTTTGTTTTTGAAAACAAAAGTGTTTTTAGTTTATGTTAATTGGGCATTGTTAAAATGCTAACATGACAAACAATGTAGTTATGATTGGCGCTATCTTATTATTTTTGGGTAGTGTCATTGGTTATTTTGTCAGACAATATTTAGCTGTCACCAAGGCGGACTCCGTGGAAGCACAATTGAAAACAAAAGTGCAAGAAGCAAGAGAAGAGGCCAAAGAGACAGTTATAAAAGCCAAAGAAGAGGCAGCCAAAATAATCGAAGAGGTGAGGAGAGAAGAGCGAGAAAGAAAAGAGCAGCTAAGCAAAAATGAAAACAGATTGCTCAAAAGAGAAGAATTGCTAGATAAAAGGCAAACAGATATCGATCATGGTCAAAAAAAGGTGGAAGAAGATGTGGCTCGATTGAAAGTGATCAAAGAAGATATAATGAAAATGAAAGAGTCAGAGGAAAAGGTTTTGGAGCAAATAGCAAACATGACGAAAGAAGAAGCAAAAAAGATTTTGATTGATAAAGTGGAAGAAGGCAGCAAAGAAGAATTGTTGGCTTCCATGAGACAGCTAGACAATGTGAGAAAGGAAGAAATAGAAAAAAAGGTTCAAGAAACAATATTGTCGGCTGTTCAAAGATATGGACATGGCAATGCCAGTGAATTTTTGATTTCAACTGTGCAAATACCTTCAGAGGATTTAAAAGGAAGAATTATTGGCAAAGAAGGTAGAAATATTCGTCACTTTGAAAGAGTGTCGGGAGTGGAATTGATTATTGATGATTCACCTGACACAATCACTTTATCGTCGTTTAACCCAATTCGTCGAGAAATAGCAAAAGTGGCTCTAGAAAAATTGATTCAAGATGGCAGAATACAACCATCAAAAATCGAAGAAAAGGTTTCACAAGCAGAACAAGATGTGAAAGAGCTTATTAAAAAGGCAGGAGACGAAGCAGTGTATGAAGTTGGTATTTTGGACTTGCCGCCAGAGTTAGTGTTTTTGTTGGGTAGGTTAAAATATAGAACTAGTTATAGCCAAAATGTATTGAAACACTCCTTGGAAGTGGCAATGCTTTCAAGTATGATGGCAGCTGAATTGGGAGCGGATGTTACAATTGCTAAAAAGGCAGGTCTTTTGCATGACATTGGCAAAGCCATTGACTATGAAATAGAAGGATCTCATGTGGAGATAGGTAGAAGAATACTTCAAAAGTACAATATAAAAGAAGACGTCATCAAAGCAATGCAATCTCATCACGAGGACTATCCAGTGGAGAGCTTGGAGGCAGCTATAGTGATGTCAGCTGATGCCATTTCGGCGTCAAGACCAGGAGCAAGAAAAGAGGCACTGGAAAATTATTTGAAGCGATTGGAAAACCTAGAAAGAATAGCAACTTCTTTCAAAGAAATTGAAAAAGCATACGCTATTCAAGCAGGTAGAGAATTGAGAGTGTTTGTGTTTCCAGACAAGATAGATGATTATGGCACAGCCAAATTAGCAAAAGCAATTGCTGATAAAATAAAAGATGAGATGGATTTTTATGGAGAAATAAAAATCATGGCTGTAAGAGAGACAAGAGTCATTGAATATGTAAAATAAAAAAACTCGCCCATATGGGCGAGTTTTTGTTTATACATCCAAAATGTTTTCATAAAAATTGATAACAGGATCGTGATTATCAAACAAATATATTCCTATAAGGCAAAGTTGCAAAGCAGAATGATCATAGATTGGATTTTGTAGAAGAAACATTTTGCTGGCATTGATAAAAGATATTCTTTTTTTAAACGTGAATTCTTCTTCGGGCAGAGTGGTTAAATCTTTTTCTTGTTTGAAATTTTTGTATTTTCGAGTTTTTACTTCCACAAAATATAAAGTGTTTTGTTTTTTGGCAATGATGTCGACTTCTCAGTTTTTGAAACGATAATTGCAAAATAAAATCTTGTATTTATTTTGTAATAAATATTCTTGTGCTAAATGTTCGCCGACATTGCCAACTTCAAAATGGTTCATGATGAATATTTTATGAATATATTATAGCATTTTTAATTTGTTTGTAAAATACTCAAAAAGTTGCTAATTGTAAAAAACTGGTTAATATGATATAATTTATACATAAAATGATAAATAACAAAACATGAAAGAAA
>CAYGJE010000053.1:0-3855 GCA_964350215.1 uncultured Candidatus Saccharibacteria bacterium
GAAAACATCAATTCGGTGTTTTCTTTTTTTTAAAAAAAATGTTATAATTTAAGTAGCAATTATAATTTATAAAAATATATGTATACAACTAAAACCACAATAGAAAAATACCTAGGCGTATCACTAGATTCAAGCCTAGACACTTTTATAACACTGACAATAAACAGCGTTAAAGATTTTATAGAAAATTATTGCGGGGATGAGAAATTTGGAAAAAGAGTATTCGAGGCGCCAACACTGGGCGAGGGCGAAGAAGAAAGCGATGTAGTAAAATATTTTGATGGAAACGATGAGCAAAGACTTTATATAGGAGATTTAAAAAGCATAACCAGTTTAGTGGTAGATAGCGTAGCACAGACATTAAACGAAGATTACTTTTTAAAGCCATACAACGCCCTAGCAGAGGGAAAACCATACGACAGCATAGAATTAGCCCAACCTGATGGCAGACACGGTAGCAGGGGCAAAGCAATCTACGTATTTGATGCAGTACAACGAAACGTAATAATAACCGGAAAATGGAGATACAGCGATACAGCCCCGGCAGATATACAACTAATAGCCACAAAGCTAGTAGCTAGTATTTTAAAAGAAAAGGTAGGCGACATAACACTAAGGGAAGTTAAATCAGAAACCCTAGACGATTACAGAGTGGACTATACCGATATAAGAAACCAAGCACAAACAATAGGTGCATTAGATATTTTAAATCAATACAAAAGAAAAAGCCCATTCAAAAAAACTGGGATAATAATGCTAGACTAATATGAGCTATCAAAGTTTATTAATTAAAACCTGCACGATCAAGCAAAAGACAGCCACACAAACAAGTAGCGGGGCTAAAACTTTTGCGTGGACTGATAAAGCGACCAGCGTAAAGACAAGGCGAGTAAAGAACAAAGAGCCAAAGATTTACAATGAACAGGCAAAGACTTATATTGACGACTACAAGTTTTATTTTTTGCTAGGTGCAAATATAGCCGTGGGCGACATAATATCGCTAGACAGTGAAGAATACACGGTTTTAAGCGTAGATAATGATAGCCACGATCACCACGTAAAGGTATTTGCTAATAAAACAAGCCAATAGATATGAAACAAGCTAGATTAATACAAAACATGGCAGTAAGACAGGAAGTCAAAAACAATCTAGACATGAACATTAAGCACGCAACAGCACTCCTAGAAACAGCCATAAGAAACAGAACGCCAGTAAGGACAGGAACACTAAAAAGTAGCATAGCAGGAAGACGAACAGGATGGGCAAAAGGCGAAGTGGCCACTAAAACTGATTATGCAGAATATGTGGAATACGGAACGTCTAGATTTAGTGCAAGGGCGATGTTTAGAACAGGGGCGAGCGATATAGAAAAGCGAGGCCTTGATATTTTCAAATAATAAAAAAAATGTTATAATAAAAATATGGATAAATTAGAAGAAGGTCTATACAACGAATTGAAGAACGACACGGTGCTAGCCAACAAGGTAAAGAGTGGGGAAATTTATAATATATACCCATTAGTAGTGCCGGAAGATACGCAATTCAGTAAGGCAATAACATATCAGGAAATAACGCAAAACCTTTCATACCCAACAGCGAGAACATCGCTATTCCAAATAAACTGCATAGCCGATACCTACGATGATGCCCTAGACTTATCAAGAGATATAAATAGAATATTTGATGATAAGCACGAATTCAAACTAGGAGGACAGCAAGCAGTTAAATGGACACAGTTTTATGGAAGAACAGCGTTGAAAGACTGGGATGCTAAAAAATTTATCTACGTAGTAGAGATAGCCATTAAATATTAATAATAAAAAAATATGGGCAAACAAAACAAATTCAAAAGACCGGACAAAGAAATTATCAAGGAAGAAAAACAAGAAGAAAAAAAGGAAAATAAAGAAGTAGAGTTAACAGCGACTAAAAACACATTCTTGGCCGATGGAACATTTGTCGGCAAAGGCGACAAGATAAAAGTGTCAAAAGAGTACGCTGAAAGAATTAAAAAGGAAAAATTTAATAATTTTAAATAATTTATAAATCATTACGCTTCCCCTTAGGCGGGCGTAATTAATTAAAAAAAAGCATATGTCACAAACAAGCATTCAAAACCCAACCGCCATACGCAAAGGGGCGGTAAAAGTAGAGATCGGAGATAACTTCGATTCATTAGTAGATATCGGGGCGTTAAGAAACCCAGTTATCAATTCAATCGCAGAAAATCAAGCCATCACATTTGACAACGTTAACGATTTGAAAAAATTCGTAAACGGAAAGAAAGTGGAGATGACATTTGATTTATGCGAAATCAACCTAACTAATTTATCAAAATTAGATGCAGGTTTAGTAAATCTAGCAGTCACTCCCGGAACAGAAGTAAACATTGTAGGCGAGGCGCTAGGAACAGGATGGACTCAAGGCCAACCAATTAAATTGGCAAACAAGAATGGTAGCAATGCCGTTGTAACTAATATCGTTATTGATGCGGCAGGAAGTCCATTAACCTTGAATACAGACTACAGAGTATACGTAGGTGACGGATCAAACGGCCTATTAGGATATACATACATAGTGCCAATTACAGCACAAGTAGGAGTATTAGATGCAGACTACGACTACACTCCAAATGCTAGTAAGAAATTGACATTCAACGACCAAGGAACAAAGGTAGACAAAGTAATGAGAATCAGCAATACCGATGAAAATGGTAAAACATTTAAAATCGATATTGATCAGGCTACAAACTTTGCACCTATCAGCATTGACTTCGCTGGCGACAACGAAGAAGATGTAGCAGTGATGCCTATCACTTTCCAAGGTCAAATAGTAGAAATTGTAGACGAACAACAAACAGCGTAAATAAAAGGGGCGGGGTAAATCTCGCCCCAAACACTGGGGTAGCATAATCGGTCAATGCAACTGATTCCAAACCAGTAGATTGCAGGTTCGAATCCTGCCTCCAGTGCTAATAAATATAATATGCAAACATTAAACCTATATAAAGACAGACAGCCGTACATAGTCAACCTAGAATTAAAAGGCAAAAAGAAGTCTTTTAAGATACCAAACGAGCTGACAATAGAAGAAAGCGAAAGACTGCTAGAGGCAGAAATTCAAATAGCTGAACTTTCAAAACAACAAGTAGAGAATAAGGCAGACGAAGAAGAAAAGATAAATGCGTATTTTAATAGTCTATACCAATACCTGCTAATACTTTTTAGTAAATACCAACCGGAATTTGAAAGAGTGGAAGACGTAAAAAAGATAATGACCCACCAAGAGGCAATTAGAATACTAGAGTTTTTTAAAAAGAAAAGATTTGTACATTTACTAGGGCTAGACGATGAGCCTGAAACTAAAAAAAAAAGTCTAAAACAGCAAAAGAGCAACTAGAAGAACTAAGACAAGGCGTAACATTTCTAGTAACAAGTGGTTTTAGCCTGACAGAAGTAAGAAAATTATATATAGACGAGTTTATAGAATACACAAATAGCCTGATTTACATAAAAGAGAAGAAAGGTGAATTGCAAAAGGGAACATTTAATAAAGTAAAAAAACAAGACGGAAACACAATAGGAAATTTAAAGGCTCAATTATTTAAAATCAAACCAAATGGCAAATAAAAAAGTAGTAGGTGAGCTCGTCTACGAAATAAGAGGTGACGACAACCAATACAACAAAGTTATAAATAACGCTGATTCCAAGGCCAAGGGCTTAGGAAACACAGTATCAAATGTAAGCTCCAACATGGTAAGAAACCTAGCAGGGGCTTATTTAGGATGGCAGGGCTTATCTAAGGGAATTGATGCAACGATAGGAAGTGCGATAAGATACGAAGATGCATTCGC
>CAYGJE010000054.1:0-3797 GCA_964350215.1 uncultured Candidatus Saccharibacteria bacterium
CAACTTACTAGGTACCACTATAGATCCCTCTTCTTTTACTTCTCCTAATACATAATAATTTAAACCTATTTCCAAATCAGTAGAAACGATTTGAAGTTTATCTTTTGATGTTTTTATAAGTAGATTGCTAAGTATTGGTAAACTTAAATTACGACTTACTATTTTATCACAAGCACTTAGTGCTTTTTTAAGATTGCTAGTTAAGCATACAAATTTCATGTTTTGTTTTTATTAATTTTTATTAAAATATTTTTTAAAATAATTATCATTATTATTAGTGCTGTGGAAAAGTGGATAAGTGATTTATTGTTGCAATTAACAGGTTATTTTTGTTTTTTGTTTTAAAATATTTATACACAATCTTGTTCATAAATAAATATTTTTAAAATTATAAATTGTTGTGATTATTTTGGCAATAGTTTGGTATAAGTTATAAACAAATTTATACCATAATTATACACAACTAATGAATATAGTTTTCCACTACTTAAACACATTATAGTTTAACTTTTCTACTAGAGTGTCAATTTCTTGCGATAGTATAGAATTATTTTTCTTTTCCTCTTCAATTTTTTTACAAGAATGCATCACAGTAGTATGATCTTTATTGTTGAATATAGAACCTATAGCTGGATAGGATAATTTTACAACTTCTCTAAGAATATACATTGTTATTTGTCGTGCTTTCACAAAATCCTTTCTTCGGCACTCACCTTTTAATTGTTCCTCTGATATATCATAGAAAGCCATTATAGCATCTATGGCATCTTGTGGATTTATACTTTTGCGTGGCTTTTTGATGAAATCTTCTAAAAGCTTTTTTGTAACATCCAAACTAAAATCAATTTTTTTGACCTCAAAACTAATCAAAAGAATATTTAAAGCCCCTTCTATTTCTCGAACATTATCGGTTACATTTTGTGCGATATAATCAATTATCTCGTTTGGTAAACTGGCCTTTTTGTCTTTTAACTTGTTTTTTATAATTGCTACTCTTGTTTCATAGTTTGGTAAGCTAATATCTGCCACCATACCACCTTCAAACCTTGATCTCAACCTTTCTTCAAGCCCAGGTATGGCTTTTGGCAATCTATCAGATGTAAAAACAATTTGTTTATTCGATTCGTATAAAGCATTGAATATATGAAACACTTCTTCTTGAGTTTTTTCTTTGTTGGCGATAAATTGAATGTCATCTATCAATAGTAGATCAATTTTTTTGTAACTATCTTTTATTTTGTCAATAGTTTTTTCTCTTATTGATGACACAATATCATTGATTAATCTTTCGGAGTTGATATATCAAATATTTATTTTTTTATTTTTTTGCTTTGCGGAATTACCAAGTGCTTGTATTAGATGGGTTTTACCCAAACCAACCCCACCATAAATAAACAATGGGTTGTATTTTGTGCCTAGATTATCCAAAACAGCCAAAACAGCTGCATGAGCTAATTCGTTGTGCGAACCAACCACAAGGTTATCAAACGTGTATCTTGAGTTTAAGTTGGAATCAGGATCTTGTGTTGATTTTGTTAATGTTTCAGAGGACATCTCAACTTTTTTATTTTTTGTTGAAACTACTTTTTTATCTTTTTGATCAATATTGAGCAAATGAGATTGTAATTTTTCAGTGGCAATAACTTTATAAACAACCTCTTTTATGGAAGGGTCTAATTTTTTGATTGCTTTTTTTATGTATTTATCATATCTGTTTTGCAATCATTCTTTAGCAAAATTTGAGTTTGTGGCAATAGTAACGCTGTCTTTTGTTTTTTCTACAAGAGCGCTGTTTTTAAATCATGTAACAAAATTTGCTCGCGAAATATTTAACTCAACTTCCGATAAAATATTTTGTCAAAAACTTTTTAGTTCTTCGGTATTCATAGTTTCAAATTGAATGGATAATTATATAACTATAGTATAAAGGTTTTTTCTCTTTTTTTCAACAGCTATACGTGGTGAGCGGTGGATTGTTGTGGATAACTTGTTTAAAACTACCAAAAACAAAAAGTAAAATATAATCAAAAATACTTGCAATTTTCGCTTTTTCTTGATAAGTTATATATTAGTTAAGAAAAGAGTTAAAAGAATATAATGCCAAAACGAACATATCAGCCAAGTAAAAGAAAAAGAGCTAAAAAGTTTGGTTTTTTAGCTAGAATAGCCACATCAGCTGGCAAAAAAATAATCAAAGCAAGACGACTAAAAGGCAGACAGAAATTAGCTGCTTAAATTTTTGTATATGCAATCGCTTAAATATCGGTTGAAAAAACAAAAAGATATAAACAATGTATTTTCAGGTAAAAGGGCTGTTTTTGGAAAATACGTGATTATCAATTTTATCCAAAATGGACTTACCTGCTCAAGATTTACGTTTGTGATATCCAAAAAAACAGCAAAAAGAGCTGTGGATAGAAACTACTTTAAAAGGGTTTTGAGACATATTGTGCAAAAGAATATCAATGACATACAAAAAGGATTTGATTTTGTGGTAGTAATCAAAAAAGACATACAAAAAGCAGAATTTGTTTCAGTGGAAAAAGAGGTTTTAGATCTTATTAAAAAAATTAGATAAAAAGCTATGTTTAAACTATTATTTTACCAACCAATCATTAATATCTTGTATGTGTTTTTTAATTTTTTGACTGATTATGGTGTTGCTGTTATTTTGACCACGCTAGTTATAAGAATGCTTCTCTGACCTTTATTCACCCAAAATGAAGCACTTCAAGCAAAAATCAAAAAAATTCAACCAGAGATCAAAAAAATTCAAACTGAAAATAAAAAAGACCCTCAAAAACAAACAGCATTGTTACTTGAGGTGTACAAAACCAATAAAGTTAACCCTAGTTTTGCATTTTTATTTGCCATTGTTCAAATATTTGTTATTTTTGGATTGTTTAGTGCATTCAAAATATCCATAAGACCTGATTTTATGGACTTTATCTATAATCAAATTGCCCCACTAGTAGCAAACCCAGTGAGCTATAAGTTTTTAAATTTAGTGGATTTATCAAAGCCAAGTTTTGTATTTGCTCTAATAGCTGTGTTCACTCAAGTTTTGCAAGGCGTGATTACTATCAAATATCTATCCAAAACAGACCCACAAAGAAACATGCTTTTGATGTTCACCTTTGTGTTCCCTGTTATTTTTATTATCAATTACAAACATTTTGAGAGTGTAATTTTCCTTTATTGATCGACTCTCACAATCATCAATATTATTCAAACACTTTATGTAAAACGTACGCTTCCTAAACCATAAACATGAACCAAGAAAACACAGTAAAAAACTTTCTAGAAATATTTTTTAAAAGTTGTCATATTAGCAACTACGAAATTGACATTACAAAATATGAAAGCGAGAACAAAGTGTTTGTTAATGTCAATATACCCATGAAAGCCAGTTTATTTATTGGCAAACTAGGATCTAATTTAGAGGCATTTGAGATTATCTTGAGCGACATGATCAATCTTAATAATGATGGCGTTGAAAGTACTAGAGTGGAGTTTGACATCAATGGATATCGATTAAACAGAAGAAGGGATTTACAGGATTTGGCTAGAGCTACTGCTCAAAAAGTGATGGTGTTTAAGGCGCCAGTGAGCTTGGAGCCAATGTCATCCCGAGATAGAAAAATAATACACAACGAAATAGCATTATACCCTGACCTAATAAGTGCTTCCGAAGACAATTATCCATATCGACACATTGTGATTAGTTACCGACAATAAAAAACCCGCCCCTTATTAAGGGGCGGGTTTTTAAATTAACAAGATGGACCAATGGGACA
>CAYGJE010000055.1:0-3773 GCA_964350215.1 uncultured Candidatus Saccharibacteria bacterium
TGTTTGATGTAGTCGTCATTGCCCACAATTTCTGGTTCTTTTCTTTCTCCGCGAATAGTGACCATGTCGTTGTTGATGGAAATGTCAATTTCGTTTTGATCCACTCCTGCCACCACAGTTCTTAAAACTATTTCGTCTTCCGTTTCATACAGATCAATCGGAAGTCGCCCTTCTTCAGGACATTCTGGCAATTTTTTGTTGTTCATGTTTTTATTTTAGATACTATTTTTAAAATAGTTTTTATTATTAATTTTAATTGTGTTTTATCTTAACATGTAGATCCTCTATGGTGTCAAAAAGTCACAACAAAACAGACGCTCCTGCAAACACCCCCACAAACAAAAGTGCAACAGCAAAGGCCCCATAAGTGAATATTAGAGTGTTGAACATTGCATGGAAGAGTATGGCCAGCACAAGACCAACTGGTATGAGATATTTTTTTCTGGACTTGATTTGTCAGCTTCAAAAGAACCCAATGGCTCCGGAGCAAATAATATGTAGAAGATTGGCTCCCAAAAACCTTGCTGTCAGCGTTTGAAGTGGTATCATTATGCTGCTTACTTGGCCAAATACAGATAGGTAGTTTTCCACGCTAGAAAAACCAATAGCACATACTATCATGTAGATCATCGGATCAATTGCTTCGTCCAGATGATGACTTTTTCTGAGCATCAAAAATATGAGAGAAAATTTGGCAAGCTCTTCAATAGCGGCAGCTATCAAAAAGGCGTTAAAGTTGTCGTGGGTCTTGATGATGTTGTATAGGTGCAAAAAATTTACTTTTGAAAAACTTTCTAGCAGGTGGTTGGCTCCAATGGTAATTCCAGTGGCCATCACACCGAGCAAAAAACATAGCAAAATAACTCTTTTTGGTTCTGGGCGTTTTAGATCTCTTAAAAGAAAAAATACCATTCATACCACCAAAGGTATCATACCCAACACAAATGGCAATCCGTATATTTTGAATGTTTCTAAAAAATTTATTAACATCAATTTGTTTTTATGTTTATATTGGTATTATATAGAAATTTTTAAAAATAGTCAATACAAACAGCGGGGCAGATGTAATCTGCCCCGCTGTGTTTATAGTTTTTCCACGATCAATAGATTTTTTCTTTCTGGAAGCAAGCTTCAAATATATTCTGTCACAAACGGAATAAATGGATGGAGCATTTTGATGTTGTTTTGGAGTATATACAACAACACATATTGTGCTTGTTTTTTGTTGGCATCGTTTTTGATGTCTTGCTTTAGGTCTTCGATGATTTTGTCAGCAAAAGTAAATCAGAAGTACTTATATAGAAGAGTGCTGCTGGTGGTGATATTTAGCTTGTCAAAATGTTTTTTGTATTTTTTGACTATTTCGTCGTTTTCTTTGATATATTTTTCATATTTGCCCTCGACTTTTACTTCACTAAAATCAAAGTCAGACAAATTCATCATCACAAATTTAGATGCATTTCAAACTTTATTGACAAAGTTTCTTGCGCCTATGACTTTGTCGTCGCTAAAGGCAATATCGTCACCAACTTTGGTGCCATAGAGCATGGCTCATCTCAAAACATCGGCACCGTATTGATCGCATATGGTGATTGGGTCAATTGAGTTGCCTTTTGACTTGGACATTTTTTGATGATTTTTGTCGCGGACAATGCCATGTAACAAAACTTTTTTGAAAGGCACTTGATTGGTTTTGTAGAGCCCCATCATAATCATCCTCGATACTCAGAAAAAAAGAATATCATGCCCTGTTTCCATCACGCTAGTAGGGAAAAATGTTTCAAAATCATTTTCTTGATTGGCTTTTAGAGTGGCAAATGGTCATTGGCTAGAAGAAAATCAAGTGTCAAAGACATCGGTGTCTTGAGTCCAGCCAGTGCCTGGACAATCTTTTTGTATTTTTATTTCTTTTTCACCCACCGTAGCTTTAGCGGAGGAGGGTTCCTTGAATCAAGCTGGTATTGGAATGCCTCAGTAAATTTGCCTAGAGATGTTTCAGTCCTTTAGCTCTTTCATTCAGTGAAAGAAAATCTTTTCAAATCTTTTGGGTATTATTTGAACATCGCCATTTTTCACAGCATCCACTGCCAAATCACGCAAAGATTTTTGAGTGCCTTTGATTGGTTTTTGCATAGCAATAAACCATTGTGGTATAACAAGCGGTTCTATTGGAGTGTTGCATTTGTAGCAAACTGAAATGTTATGTTTGTAGGGTTCTTGTTTGATGAAGGTGTTGTTGGTAGTTAATATTTTGACTGCTTCTTCCCTGGCGGCTTTTGGTTTCATGCCTGATAATGGTCCGGCATTTTCGTTGAGCTTGCCATTGAGGCCAATTATTTGCAAAAAGCCAAGATTATGTTTTTTGCCAATTTCAAAGTCCACGGCATCATGATTTGGTGTGACTTTTAAAGCGCCTGTGCCAAACTCAATATCAACGCTTTCGTCAGCCACCACTGGTATCAATCTTTTGGTGATTGGTTCCACAACTTTTTTGCCCACTCAAGATAAAAATCTTTTATCTTTTGGATTGACAGCTACTGCCAAATCACCAGGAATGGTTTCTGGACGAGTGGTGGCAACTGTTAAATACTCTTCACTGTCAGCATCTTTGTATTTTACATAATACAAAGAGCCGCTCTCTTCTATATATTGCGTTTCTAGATCAGAAAGGGCTGTCTGATGCTTTGGGCAATAATTGACAATGCGATTGCCCCGATAAATCAACTCGTCGTCATACATTTTTTGGAAAGTATCATACACAATGTCCACAATTTTGGGATCAAGTGTAAATGTTTCTCTTGATCAGTCACATGATCCGCCTAGACGCTTGATTTGTTCGTTCATGTGCTGTTTGTTGTCTTGGGTAAATTTTCAAACTTCATTGTAAAAATCTTCTCGCTCCATTTGAAAACGAGATCGGCCTTCTTTTTCTAGCTTTTTCTCATAGACCACTTGGGTTTCAAAACCAGCATGGTCAGCTCCTGGAAGCCATAGTGTTTTTTTGCCTTGCATGCGTTGATATCTGATAATGGCGTCCTCAATGCTCATGACCAACCCATGACCTAAATGCAAGCTGCCATTGGCGTTGGTTGGCGGCATAATAATACAAAAAGGATCTTGATTTTCTTTTGGCAAATTATCAGGATTAAAATAACCTGATTTTTCTCAAGTTTGATAAATTTGATTTTCAATTTCTTTTGGCTGATATGCCTTTGGTAAATCCATAAATAAAATTTAAATATTATCTATAATATATCACAAAATTATAAAAAAGTAAATTAAAAACGCCACCAACGATTTGGTGGCGTTAAACGAAATCTTATTCACAAAGACCTTCTATTCTACCCGAAAGCGTCAAGCTTAGTTCACCAAGCTTTGTTGAAATGATGTTCTCTTGATACGCAACTTGATTCTTGCCTTCTTCCAGTTTTGTAATAATCATTGTAAAGGCGTCTTTGATGATCTTAACGTTTTGCAATCGTAATTCATCTGCATTTTGCCTCGCGCTGATACTCTTGGCCATGTCAATGGCCGTTCGTTTCATTAGGATAATGGGGGCTGTTACCTGTCTGTTTATCGACAGTTCGTTTACCAGCCTTGTTCTTTCTGTCTCGGTCAAACATACTAAATCTTTGTAAAACTCTAGTATGTTTTCTTTGCAGAGCAAAATTTCTTTTAAAGTAGATATGTACCCCTCCAAAAAAGTTTTTTTGCTCTCTTCGTTTAAAATAAGCGTTCCTTCGATACCTGTTTTTTTGAGACCACTCAATCCC
>CAYGJE010000056.1:0-3654 GCA_964350215.1 uncultured Candidatus Saccharibacteria bacterium
GTGTTTGTACGTCATAAATTTCAAAGCATAGCTTTGAAATTTATGACACAAACACTTGATTTTTATGGAAAAAGTTATTATAATTTATATAGTAGTTATTATAATAATTTTTTAACATTTTATCATGCAAGACCAAAATGAATTCAACAAAGATAATTCAATCGATCCAAGCTTCTTACCTAAGGACTCCAATCTTTATGTTAGAACCATGAATAGTGATTTGAATAATCTAAAAAGTCAGGGCGGGGAAGCTTTGCCTTATGCACAAGAACCTGTTTCAATAAAAAATCCTCCTCAGGTCCCAATAGCTCCTGAAGCACCTATTAATATTCCGGCCGTAGACACAAACGTTGCTGCTCCACAAGTTCCTTTTGAACAACCAATTCCAGTAAATCAACCACCTCTAGAAAGCACACCCCAAAGTATTCCTGATTTTTCAAATATAAATTCTACTATTGACCCAACGCCATCGGTTGACGCTATCCCTAATCCTCCAGCTCCTACTGCCAACACACCTTTTGTAGAAAATTCTTTTGTTGCTCCTAGCGTAGAACAACCTCAACTTGACAGCCCAATGTCTTGCCCAATCGACAATACTCCTGCTGTTCCTGATTACAGCAAAATGTCTTCGCCTTCATTTGGCAGTGAGCAAGGCCCTGTTATGCCAAACATAGAGACCCCTTCATTATCTAATTCAACTTTTGGAAATGAAACGCCTACAGAAGTTCCAGATTTAAATAATTCTTTAGAGACCGCCAATCTTAGCTCTGACCTAAACAATCTAATTTCTCCTGAAGGATTTAGCCCTATTGCTAATGTTGACCCAAATGGCACAAAGCCAGACCAAAAAAACAAACTCATGATTCCTATTATTGCGCTTGGTGTTTTAATATTAATTATTGTGGCTTATTTGATTATTCGTCCGTCTTTTTTTAAGCCACGAGTTAGCATTGAAAATGTTCCGAACAACAATTTATTAATTCCTGCTGCCACTGTAAGCACCACTAAGCCAAGTCCATTTTTGATGGTCAAAAATGATTTTACCCAATCAAATCTAAACATTGATATATCTCGTTCAGCAGAAGTCGTGAAACAAATTACCGATGAAGCAAAAACTCTTGGAGAAAATCAATCTTTCAAAATAATAACTCCTAAGATCAAAGATCAATTTTTGACTAGCCAAGAAATATTAAACGCCTTTGTTGCAAACGCGCCGGCTGATTTGTCTGCCAACATAGAAGCCCCTTATTTGCTTTATACTTACTATGGAGAATTTAAACCAGCTTTGGGCATTGTGTTTTCTATAAGCCCTACCAATACCGAAAAAGTAGCTCAAACTCTTTTAGGATGAGAAGTCAACAAAGATATTATAAAAAATACTTTAAATATGTGGTTGTTTAGTCCAAAAACAAGCAGAGCAACATTATTTAAAGACACTGAAATTTTAGGAGCAAAGGTTAGGTTCTTTGACTACCCAGAAAATGAAGTTGCTTTTAGTTATGCTTTGTATGAAAACTTTTTGATATTAACCACTTCCACGGAATCAGTCAATGCCGCACTGTTGCGCATACAAAATGGCAATACTCCGGTGGTAAGATAGCTTATTTGATATCAAAAAAACAACCAAGTTATCTTGGTTGTTTTTTGTTGTTATATTTGATAGAATAAACAGACCTTAAAAAATAATCGTTACGTTATGAAAAATTGAATAAAAAACATACTTTCTATTACCGCATTACTACTTGTGGTTGTGCTTCTCTTTGGAGGCAGCATGTCAAAAGAAAACGTCAAGACAAAAAATGTTCCTATTAGTGATTTGGCGTCTTTAATAAATCAAGACAAAATCAAAACTATCACTATCAAAGAAAATCTGATAATATCGGAAAGCAAGACCGGGGAAAAATTCGTTGCCAAAAATGGGCTTGGCGAATCGTTTTTTGATGTTTTGAAGTATTACGATATAAGCTCAGAAAAGCTTTCTAGCGTTGAGATAAACTTTGTTGAAAAAATCGACTGAGGCAATATTATTTGATTTGGTCTTTTGCTTATAGTTCCTTTATTTCTGATTTTTTCCTTTATAGGATTTCCTGGCAAACAAAACAAACAGGGTGGACCTGGTCAAATTTTTAATTTTCATCAGTCCAATATAAAGCAGTTTGTGCCTAGCAAAAGCAATGTTTCTTTTAATGACGTTGCAGGCATGAAGGAGGAAAAAGAAGAACTTTTAGAGATTGTTGACTTTTTAAAAAATTCCAAAAAATTTACTGATCTAGGCGCAAAGATACCAAAAGGAGTTTTATTGATGGGTGCACCTGGAACAGGTAAGACCCTTCTAGCAAGATCCATTGCTGGCGAAAGTGGCGTTCCATTTTTCCATATTTCAGGATCTGAGTTTGTGGAAATGTTTGTTGGGGTTGGCGCATCAAGGGTTAGATCGGCTTTTGCAATTGCCAAAAAGGCATCTCCGGCAATATTGTTTATCGACGAAATAGACGCCATTGGTAGAGAAAGGGGTTCTGGTATTGGCGGCGGTCAAGATGAAAGAGAGCAGACGCTAAACCAAATTCTCGTAGAAATGGATGGCTTTGATAATAACACTAATGTCATTGTGGTGGCTGCCACAAATAGACCCGATGTACTCGACCCAGCACTATTGCGGCCTGGAAGATTTGATCGAAGAGTAGTTCTTCATTTGCCTGATTTGCAAGAAAGAGAAGAGATTTTGGCGCTGCATTTAAAAAATAAAAAAGTTGCCAAAAAAATAGATATTAAAAAGGTTGCAGAAAGAACTCCTGGTTTTTCTGGTGCTGACTTAGCAAACCTTGCCAACGAAGCCACTCTTTTGGCAGCAAAAAATAATTTTACCGAAGTGTCAGAAAATCATATTTTAGATTCCATTGAAAAAGTTTTGCTCGGACCAGAAAGAAGAAGCCATGTGATAAAGCCAAAAGAAAAGGAAATTACTGCTTATCATGAAGGCGGCCACGCTTTAGTTGCAGCCAAGTTGAAAAATGCAGATCCAATACACAAAATATCTATTATATCTAGGGGCAGAGCGGCTGGATATACTTTGCAGCTACCATCAGAAGACAAAAGCTTCCTTACAAAATCAGAAATGCTTGATGAACTCGCTACTTTGATGGGGGGATATGCTGCCGAAGAATTAATTTTTGGAGAAATTTCAACTGGCTCAGCAAATGACTTAAAAGTTTGCTCAGAAAAAGCAAGAAAATTTATTGTCAAATATGGCATGAGCAGTTTGGGACCAATATCATTGGCAGACGAAGAGTCCGTCTTTCTCGGAAGACAGCTCACCTCTAGGCACAATTATTCCGAAGAATTGTCAGCCAAGGTGGACAAAGAAATGGTGTCACTAGTAACCAACGCTTTGACCAAGGCAAAAGATTTACTTAAAAAACATGAGCAAACTTTGAAAAAAGTTGCGACCGTACTATTAGAAAAAGAAACTCTTGAAAAAGATGATTTTTACAAATTACTTGAAGAAAAATAAAATTTATGCTAAGATAGGTGTGCTTGAAAGAGCGCACCTGTTTTTTAAAATGAGTGTCTGATATATTGCTTGTTACAATATTCTTTTCTTTGTGGGCGTATAGCTCACGATTAGAGCGATCGTCTTATATCAGATATTTCAAT
>CAYGJE010000057.1:0-3626 GCA_964350215.1 uncultured Candidatus Saccharibacteria bacterium
CGAAAATCTCTCCATTATCTCCGAAAATGAATGTTTTTACTTATACTGTTCCGCAAAACTTAGGCTTCCTTTTTTTTCTGCTTTTAATAATATTTTCTGTTAATAAAGACAAGAGAAGTTTTATATTTCTTTTTTTTAAACCTTTTTATTATAATGTTTCAGAAGTCGTTCATTTCTCCGATTTTAAATATTTTGGCTAACAAAATATAAGCCAAAACAATAACAAAACCAGGCAAAATCAGGTTAAACAGCATATAATAAGCCCTATTTGCATATTTAAAGCCATCCATACTATTTAGCACTATCATCCCTATTATAGCAGAAGAAACGCCAATCATCAAGTTTAGCAAAAACCTCTTCGCTACATATCATCAGCCAATTTTGAGCTTCAAAAGTATCTTGATCATCATGATTATCAAATAAACAAAATTAGCCAACACAAGAGCTAGTGTAATACCAAAAATATCAAACTTTTGATATCAAAAATAAATCAATCCAGCCCCCAAAGAATACGCCACGAAGCTAGCAATCAAAGGAGTGTACACATCACCCATAGCAAACAAAGTGTCCAAGTTCATAAGCAACAAACTAGTAAACACCAATCCCACTGCCATAATATTCAAAACATTGGCAGTCATGGCAGTAGAAGCAATATCAAAATTTCCATAATTTAAAAGCAATTTAACCAATGCAAATTTCAAAACAAATAGACCTGAAGACACCAACGTCATCACAAAAACTATTTGAAAAAATCCTTTTAAATATGCTTTTTTCAAATCATCAATTTTGTTTTGATGAAATAATTTTGCCAGCACAGGAAATGCTGCAATTGCAATAGCCGAAGAAAAAACTGTCTGTGGAAACTCTTGCAATGAATTTGCCAAATTAAATATTCCCAATCTGCCTGAAGGCAAAAATGTAGCAAAAAAAGTTACCACAAAAGCAAACAACTGAATATTTATGACACTCAATGTTCGAGGCACAATCAAAGATCCAAATTCATACATGTGTTTTTTGAATAATGAAAATTTCACAATTTTTCATTGAAACCCTGCCGCCTTAGCTGGCAATATTTTTATCATCAAGTTTAAAATAGCACCAATTACCACGCCATAAGCCAAACCAATTAGCCCCATTTGTGGATACAAAAACACCAGTCCAAAAATTATACCAAGATTGTAAAACAAAGGAGCCAAAGCAAAAGGAACTACCATATCAAACACCAAAAGCATATTGCCCAAAATAGAAGAAATTCCCAATATCACTGGCTGCAATATTATAATTCTTGTCATGGTGGCCACCATTATTCTAGAGTCAACTGGCAATCCTTTAAACAAAAAGTCAACTATTGGGTTTGCAAATATCAAAAGTATCACGCCAAAGGCCACGCTAAAAAAAGCAATACCCAAAATGGTAGAATTGATAAAATCATTGGCCTCTTCTTTTTTGGTGTTTAAATATTTTGAAAACAGCGGTATCAGCCCAGCAGTAATAGCACCCATAATAAAAATATTGAATATAAAATCTGGTATTCTAAATGAAGCATAATAAATATCAATATCTTTTGATGCCCCCAAATAGCTAGCCAACAAACTATTTCTCAACACACTCAAAACACTGCCAATCAAAGTGAACACCCCTATCACGATAGCAGATTTTTCAACTGTGTTTGTTTTTCTTGATAAAAATTTCATTTTAGTCAATTTTTATTTCTATTAATTTATCTTTGTCAATAACATAACTTTTTAAAATAGTATTTTTTTGGTCTTCCACTCCACTAGGATATTCAATTTCCAAATTCAAAACATAACTAACATTTGGCTGGCTTTGCACAAACAACTTATAAATATTGTCTTTTATAACTGAGGCCTGTTTTTCTTTTCAAGAAAAATTAATATTTTTGCTATTTTGCGATTGCGTGAGCGCTCACCCACCTGAAACCAAATAATTTCCATCCTCATAAATTCTCACAGCATCATCTTTCAAATAAGCTGATTTCATGGCTATGCTGTCTATTTTTGGATCCAACAAAAAACCATGCTTTTTGTAGTCCACTGTCACTTGCGCAGCTGGTTTTACCTTACTAGGGAAATCTGTTTCCAAAATCTCAATTCCCTTTCGAAGCACAATCTGCATATAAGAATATACTGTTGATCTTATTTTTGTGCTATTTTTGTTTGCAATGTTTATCTTTGCAGTACTATACACAAAATCATCATCGGATATCTCAACTTTCAAATTAACTTTTTGAGCTATGTTGTGATCTAATGATTGGTCCAAAATATTATTTCTAACTAGTGCAAAATAATTGTTTTCAACGCTTGATTTTAAGTTGTTGTTAAAATTCAAATCATTGACGGATTTCACAATATTTTGCGCATAAAAAATTTGTGCTTTTTTGCTAGCCAAAAAATCAAAAATGGCCTTGCCAAATATATCCACCGCGTTTCCTTGAGACGATATTTTTGCTTCAAACGCTTTTCAAAAAGCATCTATCTTGACCATGTTTGAAGACATTTCTTTATTGTTTTTGGCCACGCTATATTCGAGCAATAATTCCACAATATTGCTTTTATTGACTTCTATTTTTTTATCATCTAGTTCAAAAGAAAATCCTTCAGTTTTTTTCAAAACTTCTTCAAAAATTTCAACATTTAACGCCATCACACCATGAAGCTGTGTTTTGACAGGATAATATTTGAGTGCCAATCTGCCGGTCTCGTTAAAATCAAAGAACCAACCCAAATCCTCATATGCCCAAACCGACTTTTGGGTTTTGATTTCTTCTGGCGGTATAAGCTTGTCAATCATTGATGCCGTGATATTGGACACCAAATCAAGCGGTGAGAATTTACATTGATATTTGTCGCATTCCATGACAGAATAATAAATTCATTTGCCACCACTGGCGTTTATATTTTTTGGATTTTGAAACACAACCAATGTATTGGTCTTTTTCTTTTCTCCCAAAACATTGCTCAATATTTCAAAAAAGCTATTCGTGTTTTGAAGTTTGGCTTTTAATTTCAAAAAAGCGTCTTCTTCTAAATTTCTATTTTTTGCTATAGATACAATTTGTTCATTGTTTTCAAAAACCAAACTATTTATATCCAAAATAGTACTTTTAATAGATGCCATATTTTTGGACAAGTCAACATCATTTTCCGATATCTTTTCAAAAGTCAATATACTATTTGAAAGCACATAAAAATTGTTAAGCTTTGTGTTTAGCTTGTTAAATCACAAAAGTGACTCTGACAGTTCGCTAGAAAACAAACCGTCGTTCATTAAGTTCATTTTTACAAAAACATTGCTGTATATTTTTTGATTTTGTTCTTTCAAATAATTAGAATGCCTCACCATTTGATAGTTGCTCAACAAAAAACCATCGATATCTTTTTCCTCTAGTTTTTCCAAGCTATTATCAAGGTTTTTAAGCACTATTTCAAGATAAGCATATATGTCTTTATTTAATTTTTGGGCCTTGTGATAATAATAGTAGTTATAAGATGCTCACGTCAAAAAACACAAAAGCACCGCAAGTATTAATCATCTAAAAGATTTTAACATATTTGAAAAGTTTATTTTTATAATAATATATTACACCAAAACCCCCAAAAAAACAA
>CAYGJE010000058.1:0-3603 GCA_964350215.1 uncultured Candidatus Saccharibacteria bacterium
TTGAACTCACGAGGGCTTTTGACCCTACAGCTTTTCGAGAGCTGCGCTTTCAACCGCTCAGCCATCCTTCCGAATAGTTAGAGATATATTAGCAAATAAAGGTTTTAAGTTCAATAGACAGGGGAGTGGTTTTTTTAGTGAATTGCTGAGCAGATAAGGCATTATTTGAAATAGTTGACAGCTATTGCTTTTTGGAAGATAATGTGCTATATTAATAATGTGCTCTTATGATTCTTTTTTCCTTACATAACGTTAAAATTTGTAAGCTCAAAAAAGGTAGTGGGGTAAGGTCGTTTAATATTATGTAAGGAAGAAACATGTCCAAAAAATTATATGTAGGCGGTTTATCTTATGGTACCAGCGAAGAAGCTTTGAAAGAATACTTCTCACAAGCAGGTGCTGTTGAAACTGCATCTATTATCATTGATAGAATGTCAGGACGTTCAAAAGGTTTCGGATTTGTCGAAATGACAAATGACGAAGATGCTGCTAAAGCAATTGAAATGTTCAATGGCAAAGAGTTTGATGGCAGAAGCCTTACTGTTAACGAAGCAAGACCATTGGAGGAAAGAGCTCCAAGAACAGGTGGCTTTGGTGACAGAAACAGAGGATTCCAAAATCGCTCAAGAAACAATTGATAAAATCAACAAAAAAGAACTCCCTTGGGAGTTCTTTTTTGTTTTGTTGAAATAAACCAATATATTTGGTGTAATATATAATATATCACACAAAAAATAGTATATGCAAGATCTAAATGATGAACAGATAGTCAAACAAGTTCAAAAAGGAGAAATCGATGCTTTTGGCATTTTGATTGCTCGTTTTGATAAAAAATTATTGAGATATATATCCAGATTTGTTTTTGATATCAACGAAGCTGAAGATATTTTGCAAAATGTGTTTATAAAAACATATTCCAATTTAAATGGATTTAATTTTCAATATAAGTTTTCATCGTGGATATATAGGATTGCGCACAACGAAGTGGTAAACTACATAAGAAAAGCAAGTAAAAGAAAGGTTGCGATTATAGATTGAGATGTGTTTTTTCCGATAGATGTGTCTAAAAATAAAATGTCAGAAGATTTTGACAAAGAAAAGATGGAATATTGAATAAAGCAAAATATAAAAGAATTGGACCAAAAATACAAGGAAGTGCTGGCTTTGTATTATTTTGAAAATATGTCGTACAAAGATATAGCTGATATTTTGAAAATACCTATAGCCACAGTGGGAGTAAGAATTAAGAGAGCAAAAAACAAAATAAAATCAAATTATAACAAAATAACTAACAACAAAAAATAATATGCCTTTTGATAAAACAAAATTGCTAGAACAAATAAAAAAAGGAAAACTAAAAATCAAGCCAAAATGAATTTTTTTGCTTCGCTCATTGGCGTTGTTTTTGTTGTTGATTATGAGTGCATTGTTTATGTTGTTTATATTTGGGGCGGTGATTTTCTTTGTTTTTTATCACAACAATTTTATCGGCATGAGAGAGGTGATGTCAGTTGCAATGATTGTTAAAGTTTTGCCATGGGCATTGATTGCTGCTGCAGTTGCCTTTTTGATACTTTTTGAAATATCGCTCAGCAAAATAATGCCTTTGTATAGAAAGCCAATTATAATGGTTATGATGTTTGTGATAGCTGTGGCAATAGGGGCCAGCTTTTTGATAAATAGAATGGTGATGTTTCGAAAGATGTTTGATGGGCATCCTCAAAGGCCCGGCATGGCAAGATGAATGATAAAAGACCCTCAGCAAAAACTGGAAGATCATTTGAAAGAAGGAGTAATAAAAGAAATAGGTGACAACGGAGAAATAGTCGTAGAGCTGGAGGAAGGGGAAGTTATTTATGTTGATAATACTCATTTTGGAATGATGCCAAAAAATGGAAAAAATATTTTTAAGCCAGGAGTAGAAGTAATAATAAGCGGAGCTGAGAGGGAAGAAGGGTTTGAGGTTTTTCGAATTAGACCAAAAAATCGTCCAAGAGAGAATCGACCTGAAATAAATTGTCCAAATGGGTGTAATAATATATGAATAGGTCGAGAACAAAAACCGCGGATTAACAAAAGCTATTAAAACCAAACATGATTAAAAACAGGAACGGATTGATTGCGTTGATGATATTGGTGATGGGCTCTGGATTTTTAGCAAGCAATGCTTCGGCTCAAGTTAAAGAGGGTACAATGACCAAGCGTCAAAACTATGGTTTTGAAAAAATGATGGAAGCAAAGGCAAAAATATTGAACATAGATAAAAGCTTGCTTATAGAAAAAATCAAAAATGGAGCAACCTTACAAGATATTTTATCTGAAAAAGGGTTGACCATGGAATGATTTGCAAAGCAAATGGAAAATATCAAAATAAACGAAATCAATCAATTGCTAAAAGAAGGCAAAATTGATCAAGCAAAAGCCAATCAATTGATAGAGGCATTTAAAACCAAAAAAAGAGATTGCAGCAATGGTGTTGCGCCGAGACATGGTTTTAAACAGGGAATTGGAATGGGATTTGGAAGAAACAAGAACAAATAATTCAAAAGGCCGTTTAGAGACGGCCTTTTTGTTTTTGATTGTTTATCTTTGAGAGAAGTTTTTGCAATTTTTCCATGCTATCATAGTCATACATTGAGAGCGTGGCAACATCTTTGTTTTTGGTTTTTAGTTGCTTTGTGAGTGCAGTAATTTCTTTTTTGTTTTTTAAATCGGTCTTGCTTAAAATAACATATTCTTTTTTGTCTTTAAATATTTCATTGTATTTTTCAAGCTCATTGCGGATGGTGGCGTAGGCCTCAATAACATCTTCATTGTCACAGCTAATAAGATGAAAAATTATTTTGGTTCGTTCCACATGTTTTAAAAATTTGAGACCAAGACCTTTGTTTTCAGAGGCACCTTCTATAATACCTGGGATATCAGCAATAATTAAATCAAAGTACACGCCCAAATGGGGCTCCAGTGTAGTAAAAGGATAATTCGCCACTTTGCTCTTGCTGTTGGTAAGTTCGTTGATTAAGCTTGATTTGCCGGCGTTTGGAAGCCCTACTAGACCGATATCAGCAATCATTTTTAGTTCAAGGTGTATTTCAAATTCTTCACCTGGTTTGCCTTCTTCGCATTTTTTTGGAGAAGTGTTGGTGGCCGATCGAAAGTGAAAATTTCCTCTTCCGCCAATGCCACCTTTGGCAATCAAAACCTTTTGGCCTACATGAAAAATCTCATCCACTGATAAAGTATTTAGGTTGGTGATCACAGTTCCAACAGGAAGCTTGATATATTCGTCATCAGCGGCTCTGCCGTCAACAAATTGACCACGGCCGTTGTTGCCGTTTTTGGCTTCTATTTCTTTGGTGTATCTAAATTGAGTTAAAGCATCTAATTCTGATACACCAATTCCATAGACCGAACCACCGTTGCCGCCTCTAGCACCAGTTGGCCCCAATTCCATCATGTTTTTATTAAAAGCAACGGCGCCATTACCGCCGTTTCCTGCTTTTACTTTTATTTTTACATCATCAATAAGCATATAGTATAAGTTTAATTGTGGACGATAGAGGATTCGAACCTCTGACCCCTTGGATGTAAACCAAGTGCTCT
>CAYGJE010000059.1:0-3564 GCA_964350215.1 uncultured Candidatus Saccharibacteria bacterium
ACATAATAGATTTTCTTAATGTTTATTTAATCGTTTATTATCCTAGCACATTTTTTTGTAAAACGCAAGTCAGTGCCTTAATCGCTATTAGATCATGTCTTCGGTCTCTTTTAATATGATTCGAATAACCTCAGTTAGTTTTACTTTGCTAAAAATCATAGTAGAAACCAATAAAGATATAGATGCAAAAAATATTAGAAATATTACTGCAAAATTGAAGTTGTAAAACAGCATATTAGACATCTTTTGAGGGATAAAATTTGTGTTAAACACCAACAATCTTATACCGTTCACAGAATAAAACAAAGGGTTAAAGTAGCTTATGGTTTGCATTCAGGCAGGAGTTTTTTCAAGAGTAAAAAATGCCCCCGACAAAAACACCAAAGGTGAAATAAAAATCTGATTGATAATCGAAAAACTCTCTATCTTTTTGATGTAAGACGCCACAATAATTCCCATGCCAGCCACCCCAACAGAAGTTAAAAAAATCAATAATAGTAATAAAGCAATTTGTGAAAAGCTAAAATAAATATTTAGTATTGGAGCAAGCGCCAAAAACAGTATTCCCTGTATTAGTCCTCTAGTGGTTGCTCCCAATATTTTGCCAAGGACAATTTCGGCTTTTGAAACTGGTGCCACCAAAATTTCTCTCATAAAACCAAATTCTTTGTCTCAAACAAGGGATATAGTGGAGTCAAAAACATTAAGCACAATGCTCAAAACCAAGGCCCCACTAAAGAAAAAATTTGAAAAATTTTCAATAGAACTTGCGGTCGGGAAAAAGGTCACAAATCCACTTCCCAAAAAAACAACTAAGGCGGTTGGGATAAAAAAAGAAGTAAAGACCTTCAGTTGGTTTCTAGAAAACAGCAGCATCTCTCGATATCAGATGATGTATATGCTAGTTAATTTTTTTGTGGTTAAATGCAACATAGATAATTTTTAATCTTTTTTGTCTCTTATTTTACGCCCAGTAATATTTAGAAAAACGTCTTCTAATGTTGGCTTTGTCAAGTTTATAGACAAGATTTTTGACGTGATAACATCAATGATTTTTGGCAACATATATTCTCCTTTCTCGGTGTTGACCACAATCGTTTTGCCTATTTGATATGACGATAAGTCAGGGAAAGATTGTTTTATTTGCTCTAGCGATAACTTGTTATTTTCGGTCTCCATTTCTAGAGTATCTTTTTTGACTGTATTTTTTAATTCGTCAGGTGTGCCCAATGCCACTATTTCCCCATGGTCGATCACTCCTATATGATCGCATATTTCAGCTTCGTTTATATATTGAGTGGTGAGGAATATTGTGACACCTTCTTCTTTTCTAATTTTCAAAAGGTATTCTCAGATTTTGTTTCTAGTTTGAGCGTCCAGCCCAACCGTTGGCTCATCCAAAAAAATTATTTTAGGATTGTGTATAAGAACTCTCGCTATTTCCACCCTTCTTCTAGTGCCACCAGACAATTCGGATATTGGCGTGTTGATGTATTTGTTTAGCTCCACCAAATTTAAAATTTTGAAGAGTTGTTTTTTAAAAAAAGCATTGGTAAGCCCATAGAGCTTGGCATGCATGTATAGATTTTCTTTTATAGTAAGATGGTTGTCTAGCGTGGATTCCTGGAAAACAATACCAATATTTTTCCTCACCGACAATGGATCTTTTATAATGCTAAAACCACCAACCAAGGCATCTCCTTTAGTTGGCGTCAAAAGCGTGCAAAGCATATTAACAGCGGTTGTTTTGCCGGCTCCATTTGGACCCAAAAAACCAAATATATTACCTTTTTTTACAGTAAAAGAAATATCTTCCACAGCAGTAACATTTGTAAATCTTTTTTTCAAGCAAATAACTTCTATTGCGTTGCTTTGACAGGATTGTTCCATAGTTTTTGTATTTAAGATAAAAATGTAGTTTAGATTATGATATGAGCGAGAGACGGGAATCGAACCCGCGTATCCTGCTTGGAAGGCAGGCGCACTACCATTGTGCTACTCTCGCGTTATAACACCAATAAGAAAAAAGACAAAAGAATTAGATATATGCTAAATATCCAAAGCTTTGACTGTCTGACTAGATATTGAAATATCCACAAACTTAAAATACCAAAAATAAACGAAATAATCAAGCCCACCATCAAATTGGCGATATTCAGTTCAGAAGCAATTTCTTTGTAGCTGGTCAATGTCTCAATAGCTGCTGCACCCAAAATAGTTGGTATTGACAGAAGAAAAGAAAATCTAAAAGCATCTTCTTTGTTTGCCCCACTTTTAGAAGCAGCAAAAAACGTCATGCCCGATCTTGATATGCCAGGAACAATAGCAATGGCCTGAGCAAGTCCGATTTTGACAAATTCAAGTGCTCCCAAGCTGTTTATATCCTTGTTGTTGTTTTTGATTTTTTTGATCAAAAGTAACACAAAGGCGGTAAAAGCAAATCCCCATGCAATTGGTATAATATTTTCTCCCTGTATAAATATTTTTTCCACAATATCTTTGAAAGCAAAGGCAAAAATAGAGGTAGTCAAAAAAGCAAGTGCCAAATTTTTAACCAACACAAAATTTTTGTTTTTTATTATTCCAAGGATATCTTTTCAAAAAAAACATATGACCGCCATGGCTGTGCCAACATGCAAGATCAAATTTATCAACACAACATTTTCTTTTATTTGAAAAAATTTTGCCAGCAACACCAAATGTCCTGAGCTGGACACTGGAAGGAACTCAGCAACGCCCTGAACAATGCCTAGTATAATTGTTTGTAGTGTGGTCATGATTTATTTTTATTTTCCCTTTCTGCGTTCTCTTTTGTTAAAATCGGCGATAGCTTTTTTGAGCTCATTAGTTTTAAAATCTGGTCATTCGAGTTCTGAAAAATACAGTTGCGAATAACTAGTTTGCCACAAAAGGATATTGCCACTTAAATGAGGGTCACCCTTGACTCCTGTTCTAATGATTAAATCAACATCTGGTAAATCTTTAGTTCACAAGCTGTTTTTGATATCTTCTGCAGTTATTTTTTTGCAGTGGCTCAATGTGTTTAGACCTGTTATCAATTCGTCTTTTCCGTCATAGGCCAAAAGAATTGATAAAAAGAAATTCTTGTTGTTTTTGGTATCTTTTTCGATTTGCTTGAGATTTTGAATAGTTTTTTTGTCAAAAATTTTATCTCATGCACCATAAAAACGGATATTGACACCACGCTCTTTTATAGTGACATCTTTTGCAAAGGTCTTAAATGCTTCATTTATAATTTTTATCAAAAATGATATTTCTCTTTTAGGTCTTTTATCAAAATTATCTTTTGACATTGCTCAAAAAGAAATATTTTTGACAACATTGCTCTTTGTGATATAATATAACAAATCTTTAAACGACTCTGCTCCAGCTCTATGCCCTTCTCAGGGATTTTGGTTTCTTTTTTTTGCCCATCTGCGGTTACCATCGGGTATAAATAAAATATGATTTAAGTCCATCACTATCTTTTAAGTATTTAATATTTCTATTGTAGCGTATTTTTGTTTTTTTATCAAGCGGGGCAGATGGCGGATCATTATTTTC
>CAYGJE010000060.1:0-3378 GCA_964350215.1 uncultured Candidatus Saccharibacteria bacterium
ATATCAAAAGCTGCCCATATTTAGATGGGCAGCTTTTGTTTTACTGATTAGTTTGCAGGTTAAACTGATTAAAAGAATTTATTGAGTTTGTGGTGTTAAATGAGCTCACAGTGTAACAATTTTTGTTGCATTCACTTTCACTTAGATAGGTATTTTTGTCTAAGTTGTTGGCAATAACACATTTGCCTGTGTTGTTGTTACATTTGTATTTAGCTGCCTGATAAGTTCCTACAGATTCAAAGTTATTAATTAAGTTCTCAAAACTATACACTGGCATGGTCGTTGTTTCTTTTGCCTTTGGTTTTTGATCAGTAAAGTTAAATCCTGAGAAATCAAAATTGATATTGTCAAAGTTAAATGTGCTTATTGGCTTTGTGGTAGTAGCTGTAAAAAGATTATCAAAGCCAGGAAGTGATATTTTGCCAATATCTAGGTTGATGGCTGTACTTGGTTTTGTAGTAGTAACTGTGCTAACTATACCATCAAATAGATTTGAAAATGTTGTTGAGAAGCATCCTTTCATACATTCAGACAAAGATGTTCCTCCAAAAGGTGTCTCAACACAGGTGCCTGCTTTACAAGTATATTTCTTTTCTGATTGTATAGTAAAGTCATTGCTTTTACTTGTAGACAAATCTTGGCTAGTTTGATTTGTTTTAAATATATTTGTAACGAGGTTGGTGAATCAATTGTCTTTGACTATTGTGTCTGGTATCACAACATTAATTTCATCAACAATATTTTGAGACAAAGGCTTAACCACTCCGTTCTTATCAATAGCAAAAGAACATTCCGATTCAAGTTGTGTTGTGCCGCATTTGGCTCTTACCTTTGTGACAAAAACTATGTCTTTTTTTATGTTTTCTGTGAGTCCAATCGATTTAGCAAAGTTTTTACTACTTGTTTTTTCATATGCAGTTCATTCATCAAAAGTAAAATTATTTTTTCAAGAATATTCTCAGGAGCTACATTTTTCTTTTTCTTTGATTTTTGCTTCAGCGCTAACCACCAAGCTTGAAGATTTGGGTATTAAAAAGTCTGGCAATAATTTTCCTGTAACACTGCATGACAAGGTCTTTTTATCGTCGCTAGGCACAACCTTGCATTTTTCTTTACACTCTTGTTGTGTAAAATACCTTTCTAGATTTTTGTTTTCTTCTTTGGTGTATTCAATCTTTTTCATAGAAACACATTTGTCGTTTTCTGATTTTTTAGGATCACATACAAAACATGTTTCTTCGTTACATGTAGCTCCTTTGCCAGTATCCTCAAAAACTTGAATATTTATTGCGCTAGACCCGTAAAGATATTTCAAAGAATGTCCTACTGCAAAAGAGAGTTGATAATTTCCTGCCTGTTCAAAAGTATAATCAAATCTCCCAGAGTTTCTACATTCGAAAAACTTATAAGAAGATCAAATAAAGTCTTGGGAGCCAACCGGTTTATTTGGATTATACATTTTTACATTCATTTTACATCAAGCCATGTCATTTGAATGTATATAATCTATCAAATAATCAAAATATATTTTTTCTTTTACCACAGGGTGATCATTAACTGGCCTTACTCAAGCAAAATTATAATTTTGAGTGCGCCCAGTCACTTCTTTATCCATAAAAGACCATCCTCTAGGATAAATAATCAAACATTTTGTTTTGTTTTCTTGTCCTTCGTTGCAAAATGAATCACAATAAGTGCTCATTGATTTGGAGGTTATCTTGTCTCCTGTTTCAGGATCAGTCACCACAATTGTCGGGCAAACGGTAATTGGTTTGCTTGTTGTGTTGTCATAAACATAATCAAATCCGGTAAATCCTTTATCTTTATTTCTAAGTTCGCCGCTATAAAGAAGTCCTTTAAAAGAACAGTCTATTTTTTTACCGTCCCCCATATCCACATAACATTCTGTTTTTTTATCTTTTCAGTCTGGCTTATTTTCATGATTGCGATTATCAACATGAAAGCCAACATTAACCTTATGCGGCGCTTCTCTCAAAAATGGCGTAGACATTATAGAGCCTGTCACATCGTCTCTTCCACACGCCACTGGCACCATTTCTCCATAAATATTTTTTAAAAGAGAGATGCCATACAATTTGCAAAGAAAACCATTTTCCCCCACTGCTCCGCATCTTGCAAAAGGACAGTTATATGTGTCAACTGGCCGCACAGTAAATCAATTTAAAGTAAGTTTTCCTGAGACCTTTTTTAAATTTGGATCAATTGGCTCAAATCTAGAGCCAGGATCTCCTCGTTCTCCACCTCCCTGTGGTGGCTGTTGGCCTCCACCCGGAGGAGCACCCCCTCCTTGATCACCCTGCCCATCATCACCAAATATTCCTCCTGAACTCTGAGCTCCACATCTAACTTCAAAGCTTCTTGAATTGTTGGTAGTGCTGATTTCCTTTATCTTGTTGTCACTGTTTGTGGTAAATGTAAATGTATACGTACCTGCAGTGTTACATATTCATTCAAGAGTATCATTGATGTTTTGCTTGCCAACTCCCAGTGCTGGTCAATTAGCAAATGATTCTTCTTTGTTGATTAACATCTTCACTTGATGAGCTGGAGCATCTGCTTTACCAATGTTCTTCTCTGTGATAGATAAAGTAATTTTCTCGCCAACCTTTATGTTGGTTTTATTTGGTTTAAATTCAATAACTGCCAAATCTGGTAAATCATTTTCTGTTTCTTTCTTACACATGTTTTCACATTCCTCTTTGAGCATAGTACCTTTATCTGAGGTCACACATTGATATTTTGTAGTATCGCAAGAATATTTAAAATCTTCTTGTTTGACATTGCCACAGTTTACTGGAACCACCAAAACATTATTGAATTTGTTTTGTTCAATTAGCTGATTGTCATGATCCAAGAATATCTTTATGGCATATATGCCTTTTTGTTTACAAGTTCATGTATGTGCCATCACAATGGCTTCTTGGTCAGGGTTTAATTCATATGTTTCTACTGTGGCATCTAATTCATCATTTACATATATGGCTGATTTAAACTTAGTTGACTTCTCAGTGCCAATATTCTTTGCTCTCACTATGATAGGAACTTTTGTATCCACGTTTATTGCTTCTACTGGTATATTAACTCCTGATATGGCAATGTCAACTTTACTAGAAGTTACTTGGTTGGGATCAACCGTAGCAGTTTCACTTTTAGTTATTGGCATACCAACTAGTTCGCAGAGAGCTGATCTAGTTTCGAGATTCAATATTCCTGTTTGAGACAAACTAACTTTTTCTTGAAACTTTTTCACCGCATCAGCAGTGATTTTGCCATAGAAACCTGTTTGATATTGTTTGTCAAGTAAATTCAATTTCACCAAAATCATTTGCAATGCTTTTACTTCATTGCTAGCTTCTT
>CAYGJE010000061.1:0-3302 GCA_964350215.1 uncultured Candidatus Saccharibacteria bacterium
TTGTTAATATAATATTAACAAAATTTAAGCTTTTTTGCAATGACAAAAGAAAAATCGGACATTAGTCCGATTTTTCTGCTTTACTTTTCTTCGAAGTTGGCATCTATTGGATCATTGCGACCCTCTTGTTTTGCAGAACTATTATCGGACTCAGTTGGTTTTTGAGTGCTATCTTGTTGATAAATATGTTTGCCAATTTCTGAAAGTTCATTGGACAAATCCTCAGTGCCCTTTTTCAGCAAGTCCTTGTTTTCTTCTACATTTATATCATTGATTTCTTTGAGGCAAATATCTTTTAGTGTTTTGGCTTTTTGCTCTAGTTTTTCTTTGAGGTCTTGAGGTATTTTGTCTTGATTATCTTTGATGTTGCTCTCAGTTTGATAGATTAAATTCTCTGCTTGATTTTTGAGCTCAATGTATTCTTTTTTCTTTTTGTCGTTTTCAGCAAATTTTTCTGCATCGGCTTTCATTTGTTCAATTTGATCCTGACTCAAATCAGTGCTGGCTTGTATTTTGACTGATTGACTCTTGTTGGTGGCTTGATCTTTAGCAGAAACATTTAAAATACCATTTTTATCGATATCAAAAGTGACTTCAATCTTTGGAATGCCTCTTGGGGATGGTGGAATGCCATCGAGCAAAAACTTGGCTAAAGTTTTGTTGTCAGCAGCCATTGGGCGTTCGCCTTGGAGCACATGAACTTCCACTCCTGGTTGATTGTCAGCAGCAGTAGAAAATATTTCTGTTTTGCTGGTTGGAATATAAGTGTTTTTTGGAATCATTGGAGTGGCTACACCGCCCATGGTTTCGATGGACAATGTGAGCGGAGTGACATCTAAAAGCAATAGGTCCTTGACTTCTCCTTGAAGTGAGCCAGCCACAATAGCAGCTCCCATAGCAACCACTTCGTCTGGGTTGATATCTTTTTTAGGTTCCTTTTTAAACACATCTTTAATTCTTTTTTGAATAGCAGGAATACGGGTGGTACCGCCTACCAAAATAACATCTGAAATATCATCAGCAGTAAGTCCAATTTCCTTTAATGTGAGTTCTGTTCTTTCGATAGATCGGTCAATCAAATCCTTGGTCAAATCTTCAAAAGTGGATCGACTAAATTTCATCACTAAATGTTTTGGACCATCGCTGCTCGATGTGATAAAAGGAAGATTTATTTCGGTTTCAGTCACATTGGACAATTCTTTTTTGGCTTTTTCAGCAGCGTCTTTAATTCTTTGAAGGGCAAGTTTGTCTTCTTTTAGATCAATGCCTTCTGTTTTTTTAAATTCATTGATTATATAAGCAATTATTTTTTGATCAAAATCATCTCCTCCTAAATGAGTGTCTCCGCCAGTGCCAAGCACATTGATATTTTCACCAGCACCTTCATCGCTAGCATTCACAACTTCTATAATAGAAACATCCAATGTACCACCGCCAAAGTCATAGACCAAAACTTTGGATGCTTGATGTTTGTTGAAACCATACACCACCGCAGCTGCAGTTGGTTCATTTAAAATTCTCAAGACCTTGAGCCCGGCAATTTCGCCAGCATTTTTGGTGGCTTGTCTTTGAGAATCATTGAAATAAGCTGGCACAGTCACTATGGCTTCAGTGATTGTTTCACCTAATTTAGCTTCGGCATCAGCTTTTAATTTTTGTAATACCATGGCTGATATTTCTTCTGGCTTTAATCATTTGTCACCTAATTTTACTTCCACTCCACCGCCATTGCCTTCTCTAATTTCGTATGGCAATGACTCTTTATCGGCTTGGACTTCTTTGTCGGAAAAACGACGTCCAATAAAACGCTTCACCGAAAAAACAGTGTTTAATGGATTGGTGATAGCTTGTCGTCTGGCAAGTGTGCCGACTAATCTTTCGCCATTTTTTGCTAGAGCAACCACTGACGGAACAGTTCTTTCACCTTCTTGACTTTCAATTATTTGTGGCTGTCCATTTTGAAAGACCGCCATTTCTGAAAATGTAGTTCCCAAATCAATACCTAATATTTTTCCCATGTTATTTGTTTAAAATTTTGTTAATTGTTGTTTTGTTTGTTTTTGACGACTTTTACTTTTGCTGGCCGTAATACGGCATTATTATGAGTGTAACCCTTACATAATTCTTCTATTACTATGTTTTCTTGTTTTGCCTGATCTTCTATAGTGGACAACGCTTCGTGTATATTTGGATCAAATGGTTTGTCTAAGCTCTCATAGCAATGACAGTTTTTGCTGGCCAAAAAAGATAAAAATTGATTGTAGATCATTTCCACTCCTTGCAAAAAACTTTCATTTGAAACATCTTTTTGTTTTTTGAGCATTTGAATGGTATGTTCAAAATTGTCAATGATATGGATGAGTTCAAATAATAAGTTTTTCTCGTAAGTTGTGATTTTATTTTGAGACCTTGCACTTTCGCCAGCTTGGTAGTTGAGCAAATTGGCTCTCTCTTTGGCTAGTTGATTTTCTAGTTCATTTATTTTTTGGTTTAGTTGTTCTAGTTCTGAATTTGATGATGCTGCGTCGGGGACATCTTGAATGGGAATATCAATTTTTTCTTTTTTGTTTTTTGAGTTAGTTTTGTCCATCTTATTTTTTTAGCTGCTGTTTATTAATGCTTTAAATATTTTGAAATGTTTTTCGTAGTCGGTAACCTTGGGGGTGACTATAGCAATAACAATATTTTCATGTTTGATTTTAGTGCAAATCAATGTCAAGTAATCTACTTTGAATAATGGATTTTTCTTGCCAATAAAAACATTTATTTGGCTGTATTCGATTTTGTGCTTTATGTTTTTGATATTGTCTCTTAAAGAATCAAAATCTTTGGCCACGCTTGACAGTTCTTTGATATCACTGATTGTTTTGTCGTTGATCAAATATTCAAGACCGGTGTGATATATTTTGTCTTCTGAAAAATCATATATAAATGTAAATGCTTCTGTTTTGTTGCAAATTTTTTTGACTAATATTTCAAAATCATCTGTTGATACAAAAGATTTGATTTCGAAAACATTTGTCAAAAATTGATCAATTAGTATTTCCCATCCAAAGTCGCTCAAAACCCTTCCAGCGGAAGTGTGCGGCTGCAGAAGATATTCCATTTGGCAAAGACGAAAAAGCTCATTGCGAATAGTGGCACTGCTAAAATTTAATTTGTATTTTTCTTTGATTTGAGTGGATGCCACTGGTTCGGAGTTTTGTATTTGCTCCAAAGATAAATAATATAATATTTGTTTTTGTCTGGGTGAAATATCTTTCATAATTTTTATTTTTTATTCTTAGGTATTTTAGCAAATT
>CAYGJE010000062.1:0-3277 GCA_964350215.1 uncultured Candidatus Saccharibacteria bacterium
ATTGCAATATGTGGCACGCATGGAAAAAGCTCCACCACTGCCATGACTGGCTATATTTTTGAAGGTGCCAAAAAAGACCCAAATGTCATTGTGGGTTCAAAGCTAAAATCTTGAGATGGCAATTTGCGAATGGGGTCTTCAAATATTTTGATTGCAGAGGCCTGCGAATGAAAGGCACATTTTTTGGAAATGCACCCAAACACCATTGTCATCAACAACCTAGAGCTTGACCATCCTGATTGCTACAAAGACGAGCAGTCCATGCTCAAAACTTTTCAAAAATTTGTCAACAAACTCACAAAAGACAATTTGTTGATTTTGAATAACGACTCAAAGCTTCTAAAAAATATCACCACCAAATCAAAAATATTCACCTTTGGTATCAAAAACAAAGCTGATTTAATGGCTCAAAATATTACTATTGATGATATCAAAAAAACCCTTTCTTTTGATTTGCATCTTAGAGGATATCCTTTGTCAAAGATAGAGATGAACCTGCCTGGTGTTATAAACGTCTACAATGCCCTTGCAAGCATCGCTGTGGCACTCAACTACGATGTGTCGATAAATGATGCTAAAAAGGCATTGGTCGCCTTTGGCGGGATATGAAGACGCTTTGATAGAATTGGCTATTTCAATTTTACCAAAAGCACTAGAAAATACATTCCCATAAAAAACATTGCAAACTTTAAATTTGACCAAAACAAGGCATTGGTTATTTCTGACTATGGTCACCACCCTACTGCGATATTAGAAACACTAAAAGCCACCAAAGAACTCTACAAAAACCATCGAATTGTTTTGGCATTTCAGCCACACGAACACACTAGGACAAAGGTCTTGGAAAAGGATTATATAAAATGTTTTGACTTGGCTGATGTGCTAATATTGGAAGAGATTTACACTGTGACTGGCCGAGAAAGCAAAAAAGAAATCGCTATGATTTCTTCAAAAGACGTGCTTCAAAAAATTCAAAAAAGAAACAAAAACATAAAAGCTTTTTTTGCTAAAAACAATGATGAGGTTTCAAAATTGATCGATGAAAATATAAAGCCAAATGATATTTTGATTATCATGGGAGCTGGCGAAATATACAATACCACCAAAAATTTGAAATAACAAAAACATCCTGCGTTGCAGGATGTTTTTTATTTGATAGTTAGCAAAAAATATACCACAAATGAAACCAAAACTACTGCGCTAGAATATATGAGATTTAATTTGGCAAAATCTTTGTTGCCTTTTATTTTGGAAAAAATTCATTTGCCTAGTAGGTTCACTAGATTGACCAGCAATGCCACGAATATAGCATAGTTGAGCGTAATGGTTTTGCCAGCTAGCTCGGAAATGTTTA
The DNA here is from genome assembly GCA_964350215.1 of uncultured Candidatus Saccharibacteria bacterium. GTDB lineage: Bacteria > Patescibacteriota > Minisyncoccia > UBA6257 > JAKLIH01 > CAYGJE01. The sequence continues at coordinate 1,355 of CAYGJE010000062.1, forward strand.
TGATGGCTGCATCAGTGCCCACAAGTGAGCTTAATGAGGCAGTGATAGCAAATCCTTTTTGCCCAAAAGCCACCAGCCCCATTTGAGTAATTATTTTAACAAAAGTTATGAGCAAAGCAAACACAATGGCCTGAGTCAAAAATATTTTGGGAGTTTCTTTTTCTGGTATTTCTATCTCTTTATCTGGTTGTTTTTTGCTTTGTTTGTTTCAATATCAAGCAAAAAAGCTAGCGACCAAAAATATCGAAAGCAATACTGGGAAAATCATTAGAAACAATTTGAAATTGAGCACAAAAATCAAAAACGCAAAATGAGTCATCGAAGAAATATATGCCAGCACATTTGCAGTGGCAAAGTTGAGCTGAGAGGCCTTACTTTCGGTTTTGCTTTTTAAAGTCAACACTTGATTGGTTATTGTGGAAGAAATGTGACCACTAAAAAAGCTGCCAAAATACAATCCGTTTTTATGACCAATCTTTTTTCTGAGTGAATAGTTGAGCAAACTAAAACCTGATATCAACACCACAATCAATCAAAGTCGATATGGGTTGATTATTTCAATGTGTGAAAATCTTTCAAGATATGGCAATTTGGCAATATCACCAAAATGTGAAAGCAATATGCTCATATCAGGTAAAAATGGCAATATCACAAGTGCCACAATGCCAAAGCTTATAAATGAATTGAGCTCGGCTCTATCTAGGTTTAAAACAAATTTTTTGGTTTGGGTTTTGTGCGAAAGTATCAAAATCAAAACCACTGATAAAGCAATCACCACCTGGATATCCACAAAGCTTGTGGTGATCAAAAACCCAATCAAATATGTTATCAAAGCCGATATTTCTGTGGTGAGCCCGGTGTTATTGGATTTTGAAGATGTTATAAAATAAAAAATCAATATCGCAGCAAACACAAAAATTGCCAGCAAAAAAGACAAACCAGCATTGTGGTTGGAATAAAAAAATCCAGAGATTGCTCCTATAAACGAAATCAATGCAAAGGTTCTCACTCCACCAAGAGTTCAAAGTTCTTTTTTCTTGCCGCACGCGGTGGTTTCTCTTTCTAGCCCAATGGCTGACCCTAGCAGCAAAGCAACAATAAATTTTATGAAAATAATTATATTCATTGATTTATTTTATTTTGTTGTTTGGCAGTTGGCATCAATCACTTCTCGCAAACCTTTGTGCACGCCAAATACCTCGTCCACCAAGTCCTCTGAAAAAATATCTTTGCCAAATCGACAAATGGTTTTTTCTTTGTTTGATCTTTTGGTCACTAGCACACAGTCATTACCATCATATCCTTGCACAAACATTTCTGATCAAGAATTACCTCCAAAGTCATTTCAGTAGGCCTTGTTGCAAGTTTGCAGATTTTCGTTCATACATTTTGTGTCATTACATATAGCATACCCTTTTTGCTTGTTTAGCATTTTTTTGCCAAATACCATTATTGCTTCGCTATAAATCAGCAATATCATCAGAGCAAAGATTATTATTGTTATTTTCCAAAGTTTATTGATCATGTTTTTTGTTTAATATTTATTTTTTAATATTTTGATTTTGCCCCCTCCTTTAAAACTCAGACGTTTTGCAAACGTCGAAAGCTAATTGAGTTTCTAAAGAAGGGGGTAAATTTTTAATAACCGTATTTTGACTTGGTTGAATTGTAAATTTGAGATATTTCATCAGCCGACAGGGCTCGGTTGTAAATGCGGACATCGTCGAGATAGCCATCAAGTATTTTACCCTGAGAACCATTATAAGCGCCAATATATTTTTCTCTGTTGAAAGAAGGAAAAACTGGAGAGCCACTAAGATCCTTTGTTGTTATAAGCTGACCATCATTTCTATAAAGCTTACCTATTTTACCGACATAATCAAGCAATCCTGTTACATAAATTCATTGGTTATCATAATTTTC
>CAYGJE010000063.1:0-3270 GCA_964350215.1 uncultured Candidatus Saccharibacteria bacterium
CATAAATACTCATCATGGGAATTTTATTTAAAACCGAAGAAGAAAAAATAAAAAACATCATAAAAAACAATATAAACTTGATAGTTGGCATATTTGCTCTAAAGCCAATTCATGAACCAACCGGCAAAGAAGTTGCCATTAAAATAAAAGGAGAATATTACGAAAAAATAGGCAATTCATCGGGATTTTTGGTAAGCGACAAAGGGCTAATTGCCACCAATTATCACCCTATTTCTGATAGAAAATTAGTATACAAAATTTTTTGAAATGAAGCTTTTTATGATTGCGTTTTGTTTCATTATGACGACATCAATGATATCGCAATTTTAAAAATACAAACCAACAACAATAAAAAGTTTTCTTTTGTCAAAATAGGCGATTCTAGCGGTATAACTCTGGGACAAACAGTTTTGTCAATAGGCAATGTTCTAGATGAATTTCAAAAAACCGTTTCCAAAGGTATTATCTCTGGTCTATCAAGATACGTCAAAACAAGCAGCAATTACAGAGGGGTATTAGAATACAAAGGACTTATTCAAACAGATGCTGCCATCAACCCAGGCAATTCAGGTGGCCCATTGTTTAATTTGAAAGGAGAAGTAATCGGCATAACCACACTCGCAGTGAGTGGTGTTGAAAATATTGGACTAGCAATACCCATCAACCCAATCAACAAAATAATTAGAGATTTAAAATCGTTTGGTCAAGTCAAAAGCGTTTCCATAGGAGTGAGATATATAATAATAGACGATAATGCCAAAAAAACATATGGGCTATCTTCCAACTACGGAGCATTTATTATTTATGACGCCAATCAGCCAGGTATTATCAAAAACAGTTTGGCTGAAAAATATGGTATCAAAGAGGGCGATATTATATTGGAAGTCAATGGTCAAAAAATAGACCACCACAACACCATCCAAGAATGTTTGAAAAATGTCTGCTTAAAAGATACCATAAAAGTAAAAATATTAAGAGATGGCAACGAGTTCACAATCAAGATGGTTGTTAGTTAAAAACATCGTTCATATCTCCTATTTTGTAGCTCAGAGCTTCAGTTAAATGTTTTTCCAAAATATTATCATTTTTATCAAGGTCAGCTATTGTTCGGCTGACTTTGATTATTTTATGCAAAGATCTCATCGTGAGGCCGTATTTTTCCATTGAAAGTTTTAGTATACTTTGGCAGCCATCATTGAGCGGGCAATATTTTTCGATGTCATTGACGTTCATTTCAGAATTTAGCGTGATATTGCTCTTGTGTTCAGCAAATCTTTTTAGCTGACGGTCTCTTGCATCTAAAACCTGCTCTCTAAGAAAAATATTTTCAGAAGAGTTTCTCTTTTTAAAGGCATTATCAAAAGTAACCGACTTCACGTTTATTTGTAAGTCAATGCGATCAAGAATTGGTCCAGATATTTTTTTTCGATATTTTAATACCAAAGATGCTGAACAAGAACATTCGTGTTGATCGTCGTTGAGTCATCCACAAGGACAAGGGTTCATGGCTGATATCAAAATAAATCTTGCCGGAAAGGTCAAACTGTCTTCAACTCTAGCAATAGTAACCTTGCCTTCTTCAAGTGGTTGTCGCAAACTCTCAAGAACCAATCTGTTGAATTCTGGAAGTTCATCCAAAAAAAGAACACCTTTGTGAGCCAAGCTGATTTCTCCTGGTTTTGGAAACGCTCCGCCACCAACAATAGACGCCACTGAGGCCGTGTGATGAGGTGCTCTAAAAGGTCTATTCAAAACTAAAGGAAATGACTTTGATAGATATCCAGCAGCACTATAGAGTTTTGTTAATTCCATGGCTTCTTTTAAGGTTAAAGGCGGTAAAATATTTGCTAAGGCCTTTGAAAGCAATGTTTTGCCAGAACCAGGTGATCCAATCATAATCAAATTATGTCCACCGCAGGCACTAATAAGAAGAGCTCTTTTGGCAGCGTTTTGACCTTTTATATCTCCAAAATCAATATCAGAATAGTTATTTCAAGTTAATTTTGAAGAGATATCAATGCTTCCCTCTTTGTAATCAAGGCGGCCTTCAAAATAATCAATAACTTCTTTTAAATTTTTTAATGCCACCACTTTTATTGATTTTTTTATCAGTAATGCTTCGCTCTCGTTGTCTTTTGGAACAACAATGGTTTTAAAATTTAAACATTCTGCCTTTTCAGTAATATTTATTATGCCGCTTACTGGTTTTAGATCACCATTGAGCGCCACTTCGCCAACAAAGATAGTTTCTCTAAGCGTGCTTAGGGGTATTTCTAGTTGTTGGCTGGATACCAAATAGCAAATAGATATTGGCAAGTCATAGCTTGAGCCGGTCTTTTTCACATTGGCAGGTATCAAATTTACAATAACCTTGCGATTTGTTTTTGAGGGCGAATCGAGATGTAAATTTTTTATTGCCGAGCCAATTCTTTGCCGTGACTCTTTGATTGCGTTATCTGCCAAGCCAACAATGTCAAAAGAATGCATCCCTTTGGACACATCCACTTCGACTTCGATTAGCGTGGCTTCGACACCAATAGTGGATGCCGAGTAGGTTTTAGCCAGCATAATATGTTTTTATTGTTTTGATAAAACAAAATAAATATTTTCAAAACTATGCTTTTAAAAACAAGAAAGTTAAACGTTTGAGCGGGTGAGCAGAATCGAACTGCCGTCTTCTCCATGGCAAGGAGATATAATAGCCACTATACGACACCCGCATAACAAATATAGTATATCATTTTTTTGTTTATAGTCAAGACCTTGCCTTGTCTCAGTGCAGTTGACTAGATTGTGGATGTTTGTTAGAATATAATCATATTAAAAATTAAAAAATAAATATGTTTTCAAAAGATCAACTTGATTTCTATAAGAAGCAATTAGAAAGCGAAAAAGAAAAAATACAACAAGGATTGTCTGGTTTTGGCGTAGCCAAAGAAAATGACCCAAATAACTACGACTCTTATATACCAGAAATGGGACTATCAGAAGAAGAAAATGTCCAAGAAGTGGCAGAATATATCAACAGAGTTGCTAGCGAAGAGCTTTTAGAGGATCGTTTAAAAGAAATTCAACAAGCACTACATAAAATCAAAGTAGGCACTTTTGGTGTTTGCGAGGAATGTAAAAAAGAAATAGAAGCAAAAAAGCTGGAAATTAATCCAGCTGCTGATTTTTGCATTGAGTGCACCAAGGGTAAAAAATAGTTTATTTTTTACCCTTTGGCTTGTCGCCAAGAAGTATGTTTTCTATTCCCTTCAAATTAAAGCC
>CAYGJE010000064.1:0-3230 GCA_964350215.1 uncultured Candidatus Saccharibacteria bacterium
AAGAAGCTAGCAATGAAGTAAAAGCATTGCAAATGATTTTGGTGAAATTGAATTTGCTTGACAGCCAATACCAAACTGGATTTTATGGTAAAGTTACCACTGATGCAGTGAAAAAGTTTCAAGAAAAAGTTAATTTGTCACAAACAGGAATTTTGAATATAGAAACAAGAACTGTTCTTTGTGACATGATTGAAATGCCACTATCTAAAAGTGAAACCAAAAGCGACAATCCTAAAGAGACACCATCTAGCAATGTGGACATTGCCATATCAGGAGTCAATATACCAGTGGAAAAAATAGACGTCAATACAAAAGTTCCGATTGTGGTGAGAGCAAAAAATATGGGCAGTGAAAAATCAGCCAAATTTAAATCAGCCATGTATGTGGATGATAAGTTGGATGCCACTGTGGAAACATATGAGCTAAATCCAAATCAAGAGGCAATAGTGATGGCTCATACTTGAACTTGCAAATCAAAAGGAATATATGCATTGAAAATCTTTTTGGATCATGATAACCAACTTACAGAAAAAAACAAATACAATAATGTGTTGGTGGTCCCGGTGAATTGTGGCGATGTCAAACAAGAAGATTTTAAATATTCTTGCGACATGACAAAATATCAATGTGTGGCTTCAGATAAAGGCACTATGCTCAAGGAAGAATGCGAAAAGATGTGCAAGAAAGAAGTGGAAACTGATTTGCCTGATTTGACAGTAACCGAATTTAAACCAAACAAGTCAAAAATAAAAGTAGGAGAAAAAATTATTCTTTCTATAATTGAGAAAAACATTGGTAAGTCAGATGCTGCTGTTCATCAAGTAAAATTGACGATAAACAAAGATGATCAAACAGCCAATTGACCAGCATTGGGGGTTAACAAAGAAAATACAAACAATACCATTGAATGAGTGTGCCAGGTTCCAGGTATTTATACGTTTACGTTTACCACTAATAGTGACAACAAAATTAAAGAATTTGATACCACTAATAATTCAAGAAGTTTTCAGGTGACCTGCACTAATCAAGATGGTAGCATGCCAGGTGAAGGTAATCAGGATACAGGTGGTGGTACCGGTGGCGATGGACAGGGCGGCACTGGTGGTTCAGGTGGATCAAGAGGAGGCAGTTGTGGTCCAGGGGGCTGCAATCAAGACGATGAGCCAGGAAGTGGTAGTGGCACAGGAGAACCACCCGTGGATGTTCCAAAAGCAGGAAGATGCGGAGCAATTGATAATTTAAACATTGGCGCTGCAATGTGTACCACTTTTTCGGGAAGATCCAATAAAACAAATGTGTTGCCAGGCGACTTGAGTTCATTTACTTTGTATCCTTTGGATACAATAAATTGTGTGGATAAGAAAAATCCACTCACTGGCAGATGCGATTGTTGTAATTTTTATAGAGCAAGTCCTCATAGAGCTGAATTGGTACTAATGGGATTTGATTGTGACAATGGCAAGCTTGATTGTTCGATTGATTTTGGTGATGGCACACCAATAGAAAAATGAACAAAAAGTGACCGCAAATATATTGATGATGGTAATGAAAAATCAAGCACATGAATGACCATGAAAGTTCATCATTACAAAATAGCTGATGGCAAAGAATATGAAATTTTTTGTCCAAAATTGATAGTCAATGGCCAAAGTTATAGCTTGACCAATCCATTTATCAACGATCAAGAAGATCGAGAAAAATGTATTATTGTGTTTAAACCAAATTTTGCTTCATCGCCATATCATCCAGGAACAGTTCCTTGAGCTGATTATGTACCAAAGAGAACAGGAGCAGATGCACGTATAGGTCAAGAGCATCCACCATGTGATATGACGCCACAGTTTTTTGGTAGGCCAAAAGTTACAGCTAACGGTAATGTGGCCACATTGGATATTTGGTTGGATGTTAGAGGCGGTGATTCATATCTTCAAAAATGTCCAGCAGTGTGTGTGATCACATGAGGCGATGGTTCAAAAGAACAAGTATTGCCATGTTGGATGAAGAATTCAGTAACGCATACCTACAAAAGACCAGACACTTATAACATAAATATCACACTCAATAGTTTTTATGACTATAGTCCGCATGATGATTGTATTCAAAGTGGGGCAACTGTTGTGATAAAGACCGGAGAAACAAAAGAGCCGGAGATTCCAGAAAACGATACCACAAATGATATCAAGCTTAGCTGCAAGATTGATGGCAAGAGAGTGGAAGTAGGAAATCAAAATGCTTGAACTTTGTCGATGAGTGCAAAAGTGGAGCAAACAAAAGATTGTAAAGAATTTAATTATTCTTGAAAAGATTTTTATAGCAATGACAAATGAACACCTTTCAGCAAAGAAAGTACAAGAGGATTTTCAACAATGCCTCAAGATGTTAAAGAGCTAAAGGTTAAAACAAATGTTAGAGCCGTGTGCGCAACAAATCAAAAAATATACGGCACAGCTGCTTGCGAAATAAAATTTGAAGAAGATAAAATTGTTTTGCAAGGTGGCACTGGTGTGCAAACAGGAACAACGGAAGTTGCTTCAGGCAATTGGTTCACCAATTTGATTAGTGGTATATTTAGAGCAAATCCAAATGATCAAGATTTGACTGTCAGAAAAAACAATGAAATCACCACTCAATCGGAAAAGAAATATACTTGCAAATCGGGTACTTGTGTGGAAACATCTTTTGGAGGAGTATCACTCAATGAGTGCATGAGCAGTTGCTTTACATCAACTTTTTCAAAACTGTTTGAAGGTATAAGCAACTCAGCAACTACCACCAAACCAACAACAAGTATACAAATAGACACAAATCAATTTTTGTTCCCGGGTGTTGATAGATTTGCAACACCAACCACGACTAAGCCACTTAGTACTTTTAATTTAGATAATATTAATTTTGATTTTTCAGGGTTCAAATTTGCTGATCCAAAAGCAAAAACAAATGAGACAAGCGTTTCTACGCCAACATTTAATTTTGAGAGTATAAGCGGAGGATTTGGCACGGCAAATACATATCAAGCAGCCAAATACAAATGTAACAAAGACACTGGCAAATGTGTGGTGGCAAATAATTTAGATAAAAACACTTATCTAAGTGAAAGTGAATGCAACAAAAATTGTTACACTGTGAGTTCGTTTAATACCACAAACTCAGTAAACTCTTTCGGCAATTTTAACTTGCAGTTTAATCAATAGCATAAAGGCCGTCAACTTAAATGTTGACGGCTTTTGATA
>CAYGJE010000065.1:0-3141 GCA_964350215.1 uncultured Candidatus Saccharibacteria bacterium
ATAGCAAAGTTAATCGAAGAAATAATAAAATAATATGGTCCAAAACGCTTCGGGCATACACAACATGTTGGCTTTTGCTGACTTAGAAATTGCAGTTCAACGACTTTTGCCAGTTATATTCAATGGTGACTTTTTGAATTTTTTGTTTTATTTGCGGCTATTGGGGATAGTTTTGACAATAATTTTTTTGGGAGTGATGTTGATATTGTATATAAAAATAAAAACAATCAAAAAGCCAAAAAAACAAAAAGTTGGCTTGAGCTCATTAGACCATGACTCTTTGCTTAATGATCGCAACACAAAAGCGATGTATAAAAAAATAGATGATTACCTTGTGTTCAACAATATATTGTATTGAAAATTGGCTTTAGCAGAGATAGACAGCTATATGAGTAAAGTGCTTACAGAAATTGGATTTACAGGGATGGATATTTATGAAAAAATTTGCAACGCCAACAATTATGTTGATTTTAATATGGAATTTGTGAAAGATGCCAGCACAAAGGTGGCGGAAATATTAAATGATAGCAACTATCTTTTGGCTAGGGAAGAAACCGATAAGTTGATAACGGTGTATAAGGAGGCGTTGGAAGAATTGAAAAAATTGTAGCCATATTGACAAACCCGACTATTTGTGCTATAATACAGTTATAAATAAAAGCCCATCTTTTGGTGGGTTTTTGGAATATTTGGACCTTAATAAATTGTTTTATCTGCCGTAAGGCAGTCAAAATATATATATGTTTATTTTTTATTTAAAAAGATAGAAAGAAAAGGAGAAAAAGATGGCTTTGCAGAGAGCAATCAGGTCAAACATTGTAATTTCGGTTTCGTTGCTTTGGGCAATCATGTCAATTTATCTTGTTGAGACAATTGCGGGAACCATTGTCGCAGTCCTGTGCCTTGTGATTGCGATTACGCTTGTAGATCAAGCGTTGCCTTTGTTTTTCGATGAAGAAAAGTCCTTAGAAGATATGGTGGAAAAAATTAAAAAATTTTTAAGGTTTTTGTTAGTTTTGGTCGTTATTATTTCCGCCGTTGCACTAAGATTTCCAAAGGCCGCAATGGCCTATGTTAAATTGGAACAGCAGGTGGTGTCCTTGGAGACCCCAAGGACGAGTACCAGCTTACTAATTGGTTATCAACACGAATATTTTTTCGTGCTTGATAACAAGGCAGATTTCGGTGCTTTTTTTAAGGCCGAAAAATGCCAGTTCGAGGGCGGATGCGAAAGCGCCATCGTGGAGATTTACAAGGTCCCCGATGGTAAGGCGGCCAACGAAGTTTTGCCCACCTTCTCAAATGGTGGCGCAGAACTTGTAAAGGTTTTTTCGGAAGACAATTATGATCTTCTGGAAAAAGGAGAATACATTGTTAAAATTATCGGGCCGAAAAGTATGACCCGAGTTAATTTAACCTTGAACCCAAAAAGGGTTCCTTAGGAGGAAAAAATGAGAAAAATTTTTTGGAATTTTGCCCGGGCTGTTGCCGGACTTGCATTGATGTCCTACGGTGTTCTGGGCCTGACTAGCAAGTTAATGAGGCCAGAAATTTTTGTTCTGTTGGTCATCTTTGGCGCCGCTATAATGGTGTCACTGATGATGGACAAAAAATAAATCTTTGATATTGAAAGGAGAAAATAAAAAATAAATAAAAGAGCAAAGGGGGGGTGGTAGAAGCCTAGAGGAAGGCACCCTCCTTTTTTTGTATTCAAAAGGCCTTTTTGGCCTGTGTTTACTACCTTGATTTATCCACTATTTTTGCACATTTGGGGTATTGACTTTTGATTTTAATATGCTATAATATAAAACAGTTAACTAATATTAAGTGTTCATATTTTTATGAATAATTGAGATCAAAAAAACAGTTTAAAATTCAGGTGGTAAAATCACAGAGTTTTTTTCTTTGTGACTATGCCGCTTGTCAAAAGCGGTTTTTTAATTCTCATGATTAATGTTGGTTGATCTTTGACAAAAGAATAAGGGTAAAATGTATTTTCATTGGAAAATAAAATAATATAAATAAAACTTAATTGAAGTTTCTTCAATGCTTTAATTAAGATGAGGAGGTTAAGAGCAGATTGTGGATGCCTTGGCATCAAAAGGCGATGAAGGACGTGGCGTAGCTGCGATAAGCTTCGGGGAGGTGTGTAGCAACCTTTGATCCGGAGATTTCCGAATGGGGAAACCCAATAGACCTTTAAAAAGTCTATTACTTTACTATCGAAGGATAGTATCGAGCAAACCTAGGGAAGTGAAACATCTCAGTACCTAGAGGAAAAGAAAAAAACTTGTCTGTTTTTTATTTTTGGAGTTCAAAATTTTCTCCAAAGATAAAACACAGCAAACATTCCCTGATTAGTGGCGAGCGAAACGGGAAGAGCCCAAACCCAATAAATTTTACTTTGTAAAGTTTTCTGGGGGTTATAAGAAGTGCAGTTTGTCGCAAGACAAGAAGGTGTACAAATGTTAATGATTAATCGAAATGACTGGAAAGTCATGCCAAAGAGAGTGAGAGCCTTGTAGATAAAAATTGTTAACTACCTTTTGTGCTATCTTGAGTACTTCGAAGCAAAGGTGACTTCGGAGGAATTATCCTGGACTACACAGGAAAGGCTAAATACTTTTGATGACCGATAGTGAACAAGTACCGTGAGGGAAAGGTGAAAAGCAGCCTGATTAAGGCGATGAAATAGTATCTGAAACAATCATGCTTACAAGGAAGTGGAGACCGGTTGATAATTTATTATCAATGGTTCACACTGTGCCTATTGAAGAATGAGCCGGCGAGTTTACCCATACTGCTTATTTAATCTGCTGAGGCAGAGTAGGTGTAGCGAAAGCGAGTGTTAATAGCGCGTATCAGGTTTACCTGAGTGCAGTATGAGTAAGACCCGAAGCCAGATGATCTTACCATGAGCAGGATGAATCCTACGTAAAACTAGGAGGAGGTCCGAACCAGTTGATTGTTCAATATCTTTGGATGACTTGTGGTAAGGAGTGAAAAGCTAATCGTATCTGGGAATAGCTGGTTCTCTCCGAAATAGCTTTAGGGCTAGCGGTCTATTTATCATGATGGGGGTAGAGCACTGGATGGTGTGTATTGGGGGAAACCTCGCCACATCAATCAAACTCCGAATAC
>CAYGJE010000066.1:0-3012 GCA_964350215.1 uncultured Candidatus Saccharibacteria bacterium
TAATATATGTTTTTAAAATGGTCGCTTCATTGTTAAAAAATAAACAAAAAAACATGAACAAAGACAATTTAGTAGAGTTGGTTCAAGCTCAAATGAATTCAACTAAAAAAGATGCCGAAGGTATAGTTTCTTTGATCCTTGAAAGTATTTCAAAATCATTGAAAAAAGGAGAAGATGTAGCTATCAGCGGCTTTGGTTCATTTGTAGTCAAAGCAAAAGCAGCCAGAATGGGTGTAAATCCAAAAACAGGTGAAAAAATTCACATTGCTGCTAAAAAAGTTGTCAAATTTAGACCAGCAAAAGTATTGAAAGATATGGTTTTATAAACAAACACAAAAACCCCGCCTTTAAAAAGGCGGGGTTTTTTATATACAGAATTTTTATATCTCCAAACTAATTCTTCTATTGTCTGTATCCAATGATTTGATTGCAAATTTGTAGGTTTTGCCAATTTCAAGTATTGTTTGATTTTCTTCTTGTTCTTTGACGTCAGAGAATTTCAAGAAACCATACACACCTGGCTCTAACTCTACCAATGCGCCCAAAGATCCAGTTTTTAAGACAATGCCATCATATTTTTTACCAACTTGGTAAATATTGGCAATATCTTTTCAAGGATCTGGTTTTAATGCTTTAATAGACAAAGCAATTCTACCGTTTGTGATACTTTCAATTTTTGCTTTAACAACTTCTTGTTCTTTGTAGATTTCTTTCAAATCAGGAATCAATTTGTAATCAACTTCTGAAATATGAATCAATCCATCTATTGGCGGTTCGCCAAACTTAACAAACAAACCAAAATCAACCACTTTAGTGATTTCTGCATCCACAACATCACCAATGGTATATTGTGCTGCAAGCTTTTGCTTGTGTTCTTCATTGAGAACTTCTCTTTCAGAAAAAATCAATTTGACGTTTTCTTTATCAAGATCCAGTATTTTAACTGGCATCTCTTTACCTATAAAACTTCTCAATTTGGCCAAAATTTCTTCTTTGTCTCCGCCATCCACCAAAGGATAGTGTTCTGGGGTCAATTGTGATACTGGCAAAAATCCTTTTATGCCCATATAGTCAGCAATCAAACCACCTCTGTTGACTTCTTTTATTTTGATCATAACTGTTTCATTGTTCTTTTTTGACAAAGACAATGTATTTCAAACTTGATTGTTGCTTATCTCTTTTAGTGATGCTTCCACCAAGCCATCTTCATTGTCTAGCTCAGTAACTACAACGCTAATTTTATCGCCAACATTCAAATTTTTAATGTAGTTTTTGGCAGCCATAAATTCCATACCTCTAACCACTGCCAACCCCAACGGGCTAACATCCACAAAAAGGGTCTTCCCCTCTTTGCTCAAAACAGTACCATCAATTGTGGATCCAATATTTGGAACATTAATTTTTTGATACTTTAAACGTGGAATAACCATGTTTTTTTGATTACCCGCTTTATTTTTTGTAACAATGTGTGCCGAGAGAGTGAATCGAACACTCGACACTGCGCTCTTCAGGCGCATGCTCTACCACTGAGCTACCTCGGCACAAAGTTAATTATTAAGTTTTAAAAGCGGCATTTTTATTAATATCAAGCATTGCACTTGATACATTTATACTATCATTTTTTTAATTTTTTGTAAAGACCCCCCACACTGATTGACATTGTTTTTTAAATCACAATTGGTGATTTAAAAAAACGAAAACCTTGCATCAAACTAGAAAATTGATTAAAACAATGACAAACTATTCTTCAAATCTTATTGTAAAACATAAATGTCAATCAGTGTGGGGGCCGAAGCCCCAACTGCCTTCGGCAGAAATGTTCCCTAAACCTCTAGAAAGCTTTCTAGAGGACGGATCTGCGACTAATAATCTAATATCCTAATATTCTAAACAAAATACTGGAGCTAGATGCCCCTGATTTTTGTCAGGGGTTTTTGTTGCAAAAAATAAAAAAAATTGATATAATTAAAATATACAAAATTAAACACCCTTCATGGCAAGATATGCTTTTATAGATGTCCAAAATACAAACAGTACTACAAAGCAACTTCTAGGTTTTTGTATTGATTGGATAAAATTATATCTTTTTCTAAAAGAAAGTAAAAAATGTGATAAAGTGTTCTTTTATACTGGCGTAGATGAAAATGATATGGAAATGTTGGGATTGTTAAATGCTTTAGAAAAAACAGGTTGCGAAATGAGATCTAAAATATTGTATATCTATAAGAACAAAGATAAAGATATTAAAATTACCTGCCCAAACTGTGGTAATCAGTTTATAGAACATATCGATATGGGCTATAATCACAAATCTAATTGTGATGTCGATTTAACAGTAGATGCCATGCAACTCCTAGGCGAAAATAATGTTTTTTATTTTTTTACAGGTGATGGTGATTTTGAATATTTAATTACAACCGCAATAAAGAATAAAACTAAAGTAATTTTAGTTTCTAATACTAGAAAAATAAAAATTGGCCCAAGGTATTTTACTTCTAGATTTTCTACAAAATTAAGAAAATTAATTAATGACTACTCAAATATGGTAGGGTTTGAAAATATTGATAACTATAGGTTCAAAATAGAAAAAATTGATTAAAAGGAAAAGGCCGCGAAGCGCGGCCTTTTCTAATGCACTAATATATTATCATATTTTATAAAAAAATGCAATAGGGTGTATGCGTTCATAACATTTTGGACTAGACATGGTATTCGGTGCTCACCAGGTTGAGCATGCCCCCACACTCAGAAGCTGAGTGTGGGGGTTATGATTGAAATAATTCCTCTTGAAATTTTAACTTGTTTCTAATCCACCAACGTCTTTGTTTTAAAAAACAAAGACGCCTCATCCAAAATTTCAAAGAAATTTTGGATGAAAACTTACCCTTCCTTTTGTGACGCTACCCCTCGCGCTATCAAATCTTTGTCAGATGGGGAGGGATTAGCCACTCCTTGAAATTTCTTCGAAATTTCTAAAGGAGCGGCGATAGCTACAAACTACCACAGTGGAAT
>CAYGJE010000067.1:0-2862 GCA_964350215.1 uncultured Candidatus Saccharibacteria bacterium
GCCCGCACCCAACACACAAATCCTGATCTTGGTTTATTTTGTATTTTTTCATGGTTATTGAAAATTATTATCAACCATTTCTTTAAATGATTTCGCAGATATGTCCGTCATAGTTACTCTTTTAAAAACTGTTCCTTCTGTACAAAAGCTTGCGTCATTTAACCCTCTCGCTGACCCTAAAATTTTATTAAAACCAGCATCTTTTAGCGCGGCCGCTATCTCCTTGTTATACCGTCCATATGGTAACGCAAAAACAGAAGTTTCCTTCCCTGTAACATTTTTTAATATTTGTTTCGACTTTATAAAATCGTCTTTCAACCTGTTTTGATACACTGCACTCGTCTCTCCTTTTGAAGATAACAATTTGTCATTATGCAAATTGTGAGTATGAGATCCTGCTTCTATTATTCCTGATCCTGTCATGTCTTTCAACTGAATACCGGAAACGTAGTCTGCAGAATTGGTTAGTTTTGATGTAACAATATTAACAACCCCTTTCATTCCATATTCCTTAAGCACTGGATAAAATACTTCATAGTCAGATATGTACCCGTCATCTGAAGTTATCACGACTGTTTTTTGGTTTAGCTTGCGATTGTTTTTGCATAAGTCAAAAAACTCACTCACAAACATAGATTGATATCCGCTTTCTTTCAAGTATTTTATTTTTGCCTCGAATTCATTTCGGTTTACAGAATGAAAAGCTAAAACGGGCACATTGTTAATTGTTACGGGTTCTTGCGGGCGTTGATTAAGCGGTTTTTGTATCCCAGCATCTTTTTCTTTTACATTCATCTCTATGGTGTTGCTAAAATATGTATTTCTATTTGTATCTTCGCAGCGAACTTGGCTCCATCATTGCCCCACGTCGCTCGGATTTATATACCTTAACTTAGCTCCCGGCAATGTCTTTTTAAATTCTTCAAAATTTGGTTCGTTCCTTAAGGGCTCTCAGTCTACTTTTAATATATCGCCCTCCCCTTGTTTCCGAAACAAGCTGCATGTGACTTCTTTAACACCATCAGGCAGTTTTCCTGAAAATGTATGTTGATAAAATTCCTCAAGTTCAACATCTTTTTTGTTGACACCAAGTATAAATATCTCTTTGTTAGTGTTTGTTTTTGGAGACGGCGGAGGAGTTGGCGAAGTGCCAGTTTTTGTAAAGTTTATTTCTATTGTTTGATCCCTTTCTAATTTAATCTTTTTTCACACAAATCCTGGGTGGTCCTTGGAGTCTTGTCACTCACTTGACGAAACATTATGGTCCTTTGGTTTTTGTGCATACAATATATATGTGCCTTGAGCCAAGTTTGAAAGAGATCATTCCGGAGTTCATGTGTTTGGGCTTTGTGATCCACCTTCTTGCCCATTTTCCAGCTTTGTCAGCTTGAAATCAGTTTCGATATTCGACTTCACTGTGAGCTTATGCTTTGGCAATGCTTCTTTTCTTATGTAAGTCACTTGTATAACATCCCCTTTCTCGTTGTGACTGCAAGTTTGCGTGCAGTTTTTATCAATACATTGATCTACTTTGATGGTAAAGTTTACTGGGGCCCCACTTATTTCCCTTCCTTTATATGTCTGCGGATTCCCTTTGTCGTCCCATAGTGTTCCTAATATATTTTTTCGTCCTTCTTCATATATATCACTGAATTTCACCTCCCAATCTCTTTTAAGAGATAAATCTATTTTTTGACCAGTTTGCGGCAAAAGTATCTCTCTACCATCAATAATTATTCTCGCCTTCAAATAAATTGGCTGATCACTAGCTGGTCAGTTGCATCCGCTAATATTAAACCTTCCTTTTATTGTGCCTTCTCCTGGGTTATTCCTAGAGTTTAAAGCCACTGTTTTGGTATAACTATTTGCTACTGAAAATTTGCATGCCTTTTGTTCACCATTTGCTTCATTGGTGCACTGGGCTGTATTTCTCTCTTTAGGGGTTTCACATTTAGATAAGTTGACTTGAATTCTCTTTTCTTCACCGTTGGTGTCTTGGTCTCCTTGGTAGCATTTTATACCAAACACCAAATCTTGTGTTTTGTCTGTTTTATTTTCTTTTAAATTAACTGTTATGCTTCCTTTTTTACCTGATTCAATGTTTCAAGGTTTTGATTCAAAATATGTCTTTTCTGCTGGTTCAATTTTTTCACATTTTGTTCAGTTTCTACCAATGTCTCATGAGAATTCTACTGGGCCTTTACAGGAAATATCTTTATTGTTGTCTTTGATGCTAAAATTAAATTTGTCGTCTGTTTTTGATTCTGACTCAATTTGGAACATTAGAGTTTGATGGATTTCTTTTCGATCTATTTTGGTATATTTACAAGTAATACCAAAGTTTTCAAAATCACTTTGCCTTGATGCCATTGTTCGAGTTCCTTCTAATTCTACTCTCAAATCTTTAGGATTTGCCAATCAACATAAATCAAATCCTTTTGCTTCTCACTTGAAATCAATTGACTTGTCTTTACTTGCTTTTATGTGGCCAAAGTTAGCGTTTTTTCCCTCAAGGCATTTTTCTTCATTCCCAATTTTATAGCAAAGTTTCAATTCTTGCTCGGTCTTTTCATCAAAAAGAATCCCTAGCGGCCTTGTTTGGCTCGATTCTTCTTTTGTGGCAAAATCATAAAGCTTCACGTTAAGCACCCCCGGTCTTTCAATTATATTTTTTTGTGCTTGTAGCTCAGCAGGGGTGAAGGTAAACTCTTGGGTAAATTCTTTGGTGTCGGTATCAAAAGTTTTTGTTTTGCCATCATTAATGGCTGATCCAAAATACGCTTGCAATCTTGAACCTTTGACTATTGGATTATCAGCTTCACAAGCTATAGTTGTTTTGATTTTAAGTTCTTTGTCTAGCTC
>CAYGJE010000068.1:0-2812 GCA_964350215.1 uncultured Candidatus Saccharibacteria bacterium
TAATAATATTATGGAAAACATATATTTTGCCGATCAGGAGCAATTAAAAAAGAAAATAGAAATTATGAGGCAAGATGGCGCAAGCAAATTGCACATTGTTTCGGATTTTGACAAAACGCTTACAAGATTTGCCAATAATGGAGAAAGAAATGGGTCATTGATTGCGGTGTTGCGAAATGAAAATTATTTAAACGAAGAGTATTCAATTGGCGCAAAAGAGCTTTTTGACAAATTTCATCCATATGAAATAGATCCAAATTTAGGCATCGAGCAAAAAAATGAAAAAATGCTTGAATGATGAGAGGCGCATTATGAGCTTCTTAAAAAATGCAAATTATCTTTAAATGATTTGCAAAAAGTGGTCGCTTCCAGAAAGGCAACTTTAAGAGAGGGCTTTGATAAACTCCTGGAAATAATATCAAAAAATGATATTATGATGACGATTATCACTGCTGGAGGGCTTGGAGGAGACACAATAAAATTGTTTTTAGAAAACGAAGGAATTGATTATTCTAAAATCAATATAATATCAAATCATCTTATCTGAAA
Organism: uncultured Candidatus Saccharibacteria bacterium; assembly: GCA_964350215.1. Lineage (GTDB taxonomy): Bacteria > Patescibacteriota > Minisyncoccia > UBA6257 > JAKLIH01 > CAYGJE01. The sequence continues at coordinate 550 of CAYGJE010000068.1, forward strand.
CAAAGACGGCTTTATGATAGGAGTAAAAGAGCCAGTAGTGCACCCTTTTAATAAAGATGAAATTGTGGATCAAAACGAAGAAATAAAAAGCAAAATAGCAGAAAGAGAAAATATTATATTATTGGGCGATGGGCTAAGTGACTTGCAAATGTCTAAAAATATGCCAGTCAAAAATATTATAAAAATAGGATATCTAAATGAAAAAGAAGAAGAATTAAAAGAAATGTTTTTAGAAAACTTTGACGTAGTGATTTTAAATGATCAAGGGCTAGACAAGGTAAATGAAATTTTAACAAACATAACACAATAGATATGACATCAAAAGAATTGAGAAAGGCCTTTTTGGAATTTTTTGAGAAAAAAGGTCACAAAATAACCAAACCAACATCATTGGTTCCAGACGACGACAAGTCGGTTTTGTTTAATGTGGCAGGCATGCAACAATTTAAGCCATATTATAATTTTGCTAAAGACCCAATCAAAGATATTCATCCAGGGCTGCAAGAGCCATTGGGTTCAAATCTGATTACTACGGCTCAACCATGTATAAGAACTGTTGATATCGAAGAAGTGGGCAATGAAAGGCATTTGACAATGTTTGAAATGTTGGGCAATTTTTCATTTAATGGAACATATTTTAAAAAAGAAGCTATTGATTTTGCTTTTGAATATATTTCTGATGTTTTAAAATTGGATTGAAAAGATATATACGTCACAGTGTTTGAAGGCGATGAAAATGTTCCTTTTGATCAAGAGAGTCATGACTTATGAAAGGCAAAAGGAATAAGCGAAGACAAGATAAAAAAATGTTCAAAAGAAGACAATTTTTGAGGACCGGTTGGCGCTGAAGGTGTGTGCGGGCCGTGCTCAGAGATACATTTTAAAGGGATTGAAATTTGAAATTTAGTTTTCGTGCAGTATTACAAAAAAGCAGATGGAACGCTGGAAAAATTGGAAAAAGTGGGCGTGGACACTGGAGGTGGACTTGAGAGGCAATTGGTGGCTGCAAACAATGGATCAAATAATGTGTATGAAACAGATATATTTGCCGATCAAATAAAAATGCTTCAGCAAAAAGCAATCATGTTTGATTTGAAAAGTGCTAAAATTATTGCCGATCATTTTCGTGCTAGCGTTTTTCTTATTGCCAATGGAATAATTCCTTCCAATATTGAGCGAGGATATGTTTTGCGTCGCCTGATTCGTAGAACAATGAGACGTTTAAAACAAATAGGAATTGACGAAAACATATTTGATAAAATGTTAATTAATTTGCAAGATACCTTTGGCCAGTATTATCCTGAAATCATGGACACGCAAAACATATTGGATGTTTTGAACAAAGAAATAAACAAATTTAATTTGACTTTAGAAAATGGACTAAAAGAGTTAAATATATTGTTTGAAAACAACAAAGACGAAAAAATTGACGCCAAACAATCCTTTTATATTTATGAGACATTTGGATTTCCCATAGAAATGATAAAAGAAGAAGCAGAGGGAAGAGGGTTTACTGTTGATGAAGCCGGGTTTGCTAGTGAGTTTGAAACGCACAAGGAAATATCTAGAGCGGGATTGGAAGGGAAATTTGGTGGACACAATTTGTCATCCTTGGATGTTAATTCTGATAGCTACAAGATCCGCACAAGATTGCACACCTCAACTCATTTGTTGCTAAAAGCGTTGAGAGAAGTTTTGGGAGACGATGTTTTTCAAAAAGGATCTGACATCAATGACGAAAGATTGCGATTTGATTTTACTTTTACAAGAAAAATGACAGAAGAAGAATTATTAAAAGTGGAAAATATTGTAAATCAAAAAATAAAAGAAGAAATGGAAGTTGAATTCCAAGAAATGGACACAAACGAAGCATTACGAAAAGGATACTTGGGATCTTTCATGTCAAAATATCCTGAAAAAGTGACGGTGTACAAAATAGGTGAATGATCAAAAGAAATTTGTGCTGGTCCACATGTAGCAAATATCAAAGAATTGGGCAAGCTTAAAATTGTTAAAGAAGAGGCATCGTCTCAAGGGGTGAGAAGAATAAAAGCGGTGCTGACAGAATAATGTTAGCAGCGGCAAACGTGTGTTGCGTTTTTTAAAAATATTTAGTATACTAATAAAACAATATCCTAATAACCCCTAAACCTTTAGAATGCTTTCTAAAGGACGAGCCAGAAAACAATATTCTAATAATCTAATACTCTAATATTCTAAACAAAATACCGATGCGGAATACAAATTTACAAAAATCATCACG
>CAYGJE010000069.1:0-2650 GCA_964350215.1 uncultured Candidatus Saccharibacteria bacterium
TGGTGCCGAGGGAGGGACTCGAACCCTCATGCTTTTGGGCACAAGCTCCTAAAACTTGCGTGTCTACCAATTTCACCACCTCGGCATATATTTTTTATTTAATTTTTTTCTGCATTTATATTTTTAGAATATTAGAGTATTAGGAACTTGTATTCTGACCTTTGATTTGTTTTTCGTTTCCCCGCATTCCATTTTTGACTTTTGACATTTGGCCTTTGATTTGATTGTTTGTATTCCTGCATTTTCAGATTTGACTGGCGCGCAGCCCCCACACTGATTGGCGTTCTTTTTTCATCAAATACATTATTGCAATTTACGTCAAAATATAAATTACAATCAGTGTGGGGGATTTTTGATTTTTGATTTGACCTTCGGTGTCCCCGACAGGATTCGAACCTGTAATCTCAAGTTCCGCAAACTTGCGCTCTATCCAATTGAACTACGGGGACGAGAATAGAGCTTGGGGTTTAGTCCTAGCTCTTGCAATCTAAAATATTATTTTTTTGATTGCTTTGTCTAGCATTCCTTCAGAAACATCTTTAAAAACAGAATATTTTTCCAAAAGAAAAATAATTTCTTTGTTATCTGCTTCTGGAAATGGTATATAAATTTTGGCAAATGGAAAACTTTTTGTTAGTAATATCATTAGCCCATCGCCATAAATTGACTCCACATTAAAACTTTTGACCTCTTCTCACTTGACTATTGTGTCTTGAACGTACACTCCCTCTTCATCAATCGAAAATTCTTTTACTTGAGTATTTCTTTGAATCATCAAAACAAATCCTAGGATAACAAAAAGAGAGATAAATCAATTGCCCATTTGAAAACTCAAAAATATAAGGATCAAGGAGACCAAAAATAATATAAAATAAAATTTGCCTTTCTTTTCTTTTATTTTGTACTCTCAGGAATAAGAATTGATGCCCAAATCTTCTTTTACATATTCTTCATTTACAGGTGTAGCATCCTCGTTGACGCTGATTTTGGGTTCATCCAAAACCGCTTCTTGTAAATAAGATTCCTGCTCTTGAAGAGGGTTTTCTTTTGGGGCAATCTCAGTTTTTTTGGATGCCTTGACTTTTCTTATTTTTATTGTTTTTGTTTTGCTTTCTTGTGGTTGTTCCATATTTTTGTTTTTATCTTTAAAATATTAGCACATTTTTGCTGTTTTAGCAATCCTTTTAACGGCCTGTTTGAATTTTTTGCCTCGGTCAAACTCATTTAAAAACATATTAAAGCTTGCTGCTCCAGGAGACAAAAGAATAACATCGCCGTTTTTGCTAGCTTCAAATGCCATATTCACGGCTTGTTGCATGGTTTGGATATCAAAACAGACATGTTTTTTTATATATTCTTTATTTAGTGCTTTGAGCATCCTTTCGCCAGCAGTGCCTTTAAACATAAAAACCTTTAAATTTCTTTTCATGATTTCTTTGGCCAGTGGCTTTAGGTCAAACCCTTTGTCCACGCCACCTCAAATCAAAATAGGGGATTGAAACGTTTTAAGGGCGTATAGATTGGCGTCGGGATGAGTAGCGCAAGTGTCACATACAAAATTTCGGCCTTGTATTTTGGCAACAAATTCTTGACGCCCCTCTAGTCCTTTAAAGTTTTTTATAATGTGATCAACATCCGACTTTTGAATATTTAAAATTTTGGCTACCTGATAGACATTTTCATGATTGTCTCCGTTGGTGTACAAAACTTTTGATTTGCAAGGCGAGGACAAACTTTTTAGTTTTTTATTGATTATCAAAAAATCATCTTTCTTTTGATATTTAAAAATAAAGCATTTTGAATCCTGATAATCTTTAAAATCCTTGTGCCAATTTAAATGTTCTGGTGTTATGTTGGTGATAATGCTTATATTAGGGCTTTTTTTGGCATACTTTGTGTGGCAAAGCTGGAAGCTAGACATTTCCAAAACAACAATGCTTTTTTCATCTAGCTTGTCCATAAAATCAAAAGGAGATACTCTGATATTGCCTCCCAAAAACACCTTGTTGTATTTTTGGAAAAATGGATTTGATTTCTTTTTTACTTGATCACAAATCAAATCATAGATAAGTTTGGTGGTGGTTGATTTTCCTTTGGTGCCAGTGACACCAATTACAAATGCAGGCGTATGCTCAAAAAGAAATCCCATGTCGGTGATTAGTTTTTGCTTGTTATTTTTGGCCAGTTTGTAGAATTCACTAGTAGGCATAACTGCTGGGTTGATAACAATGAAATCATTGTTCTTGAAATCATCTTTTTGATGAGGCCCAAAATGATATTTTATGTTTTTATATTTTTTGAGTTTATTGATTGATTTTGAAAGCTCTTTCTCTGTTTTCAAATCAATCACCAAAACATCAGCATTGTTTTGGGCAAAAAACTTGGCTGCGCCAACTCCGCCGCCATGTACCCCCAAACTTCATATCAAAACTTTTTTGTTTTTTATTATTGGTTCAAAAGAATTTTTCATATGTTTTTATTAGTTTTCTATATATTAACATTTTAGTATATTATCTTGTTTTTTGCAACTTTTTGTGATAAGATAAAAACATAAACAGATGGAGAGGTGGCTGAGCGGCTGAAAGCGATAGATTGCTAATCTGTTATAGGAGTTAAATCCTATCGAGGGTTCGAATCCCTCCCTCTCCGC
>CAYGJE010000070.1:0-2530 GCA_964350215.1 uncultured Candidatus Saccharibacteria bacterium
AGCCCCCACACTGATTGACATTTATACTTTCCCATTTTTGATTTTTGACCTTTGATTTTTGATTTGATTTTTGCAGTGTGGGGGACTTTTGATTTAACCTTTGACTATCATCCTCAACAGTTTCAAAATCATCTCCACGACCGCCACCATGATATACCCTATTCCCTTCAAAATATTCAAAATGCTTTGCAGCATTTGGACTTGAAAAATTCTATCCACAATATTATATAGAGAAGTCATGGTTTCCATCAAAATATTACTTGCGTTTTGCCATATAGAATTTACATCAAACATATTTTTAGTTTAATATTTTAAGCATGTTTTCCAAGCGACCGCGCACTCTTTCCTCACCCATCACATTTATAATTTGATACAAGTCCGGCGTTTGTGTTTTGCCAGTCAAAGCAACTCTAAATATTTTTGCGATGTCCGCCACATATCCTTTATAGCCATTTGGGTTCAATTTGTATTCCTTGATGCTTTCAGCAAAACCATATTTTCTTGCCATATCTTTTATTTTAGAAAATCAAATTTCCAAAGTATCGTTCATATCCAAAACATTCAAAAAATCATTTAAAATAAACTTCGCATCTTCTTTGGTTACCGGCTCCAGCAAAGTCACATCAATTGGTTTTGATGCAAAAAGTTCATCAAGAAAATATCAAATTTCACCATACACATCAGATCATTTGGCGATATCTTTTCTTTTTTTCAAGCTATCTGCCCTTTCGATATTAAATATTTTTTCAGCATATTCTTTGTTTTTGAAAAGCAAATCAAAAAGTTCTTGATTGTAATTTTTTGATCACCCCAAGCAATGATTATACACTCCATCAGAAGACATGCTTGCAATATATTCCCTGCTAAAGAAATTTAACTTGTCAAAATCAAACAAAGATCCACTCACTTTTAAATTGTCAAAGTCAATTGTAAAGTCATTTGGTTTTTTATCAGGATTTTGCGTCTTTCAGTCTTCATATTCAGAGCTTGCCAAATTCATAAGATATTCCATGATGGCATTCACTGGATATCCTTGCTCATAGTAAAACTCCACTCCTGCTTCAGGGTCTTTTCTTTTACTAAGCTTTCTTCGAGAGCTTTCTTCCATTTTTTCAATAGGCGCCATATGATAAAATCTTGGCACATTAAAACCCAACGCTCTAAACAATTGCAAATGTATTGGCACAGAAGGCAACCATTCATCGCCTCGTATAACATCAGTGGTGCCCATCAAATAGTCGTCCACCACATGAGCAAAATGATATGTTGGCAATCCATCCCCCTTCACTATCACAGTATCAAGCTCATTGTCAGGCAGCTCAACTTCTTTTTTAACTTGATCAAAAAACTTTATCTTGTTATCAAAATTACCTTCGGCTTTAAATCTTATCACAAAAGGTTTTTCTTGCTTTAAATTTTCTATCACTTCATCCAAGCTTTTATTTCTTCAAATAGCTCATTCTTTTCTATAGCCCATAAGCTCATTTTGCAAAGTTTGTTTTTCTATCATTTCTTTCAATTCTTCTTCGCTAGCAAAACAAACATATGCCATATTTTGCATCAATAGTTTTTTTGCAAACACTTGGTATATTTCTTTTCTTTGGCTTTGCACATACGGTCCATAATTACCAATTTGATTGCCACTCAAATCAAACCCTTCATCAAGGTCAAGACCAAATCTACTCATGGCCTTCACAATCATATCCACTGCCCCTTCCACTTCCCTTTTTTTATCAGTGTCTTCAATACGCAAATAAAAAACACCACCTGTTTGCGAAGCAAGTTTTTTATCCAACATCGCAGAATAAATTCCACCTATATGAATAAACCCTGTTGGGCTTGGTGCAAAACGAGTCACCTTGGCACCCTCAGGTAAATTTCTCCTAGGATATTTTTCAAAAATTTCAACTTCAGTCAAAGTCAAATCTTTAAATATATACTCCACTATTCAATTTAATTTTTCTTGATCATTCATTTTATAATTTTACATTTCGTTTTTAAGATTATATTCCACGTTTTGTTATTAAAAACCGTATTTTGATTTTGTTGCATTGTAAATACTAGAAACCTCCTCCGCACTCAACCCTCTGTTATATATTCTTACTTCATCAAGGGAACCGTCGGTGAGCTGAAAAGCTGTTGCATTATAAGAACCTATATACTTTACTTTATTAGAAGAAGGAAATACAGGAGTTCCGGTAAGAGTTTGAGTAGTTCCAAATTGAATTCCATTTCTATAAAATTTTAACGTTTTATTAGTATAGTCGCAAACTACTACAATATGAATCCATTGATTATCTAGATTTTGAAAAAGGTTTGTACCCCAACCGCCTTGTACCGTTGTTCCATTAGAATAGTCGTAAACGAGATTATTAACATTAGCTCGTCTATCAATCAGAATATAACCAACTGTATTACTGGCACCATTATCTCCTACTATTGTTTGACGTAGCGTGCCACTAAATTTACTCTTCATCCACGCCTCTATCGTAAGTATCCCTGTATTAGGAATAGCAAAAGAAGGAGTTGA
>CAYGJE010000071.1:0-2514 GCA_964350215.1 uncultured Candidatus Saccharibacteria bacterium
CCAAAAGTCATGGTTGATGTGGCTACGGTTAATCCATTTAATGAAGCACCACTTGTGCCTAAAGATAAAGACGTTCCTCCAGCTGATAGTGCAGATGTGTTGTTGACCGAGTCAATTTTGAAAAATTCTGTGCCAGTGGCATTAGTGATCTTAAATAGATTTTCGCTGTCGGCCAATGGAGTAACTGTGACAGGGCTTTGAAAAGTGGCAGTATTGGATGCAACAAATGCACCAGATACAGTAAGGGCACCTGACTTGGTTTGATTGCTAGCACCAACGTTGACTGGAGCAAGTGCGTTTGACCCAGGAGGATTGGCAGTGGCAGGGTTTCATGCACCTTTGGTGATTATGAATAGTGCAAAAACAATCAATAGCGCTCATCCAGATATTGCTGGAAAAAAATATTTTTTGTTGTTCATGTTTATTTTGTTAATTATTTTTTAAATTTTTTAATTTAATTTTCTTTTGAGAACTTTTAAAATTGATTTTTTGATAGATACTTCGTCTAGGCCATGCTTTTGATAGAGCTCTTCGGTGTTGCCGGTTTCACCAAATAAATCGTTGACAGCAGCGTATTCTATGGGAATGGGATATGCTTCGGAGACAAGTTCTGCTATGGCTGAGCCAAGTCCGCCAAATTTTTGATGATCTTCGATAATTACAAATGCTTTTGTTTTTTTGGCGTATTTGATGATGATTTCTCGGTCTAAGGGTTTGATGGTGTGACAGTTGATTACAGCACAATTTATTTTTTCATTTTCTATACTGGAGGCAACTTTTAGTGCTGTGTGAACCAAATTGCCATGAGCAAAAATAGTGACTTCTGGTTCATTTTTTTCATACAATACATTTGCTTTGCCGATTTCAAATGGAGTGTCTTCAGTGGTGATGGTGGGGGTGATGCTTCTTTGAAGTCGTAAATAACATGGCTTGTTGATTTTGCTGATTTCGATGGTGGCTTTTTTGGCCTCTATGTGATCGCAGGGTGACAGCACAATCATGTTTGGTAGTGATTGCATTAGAGCAAGATCTTCGAGGCATTGATGGGTGGCTCCATCTGGTCCGGTGTCTAGTCCACTATGTCCTCCGATTATTTTGACTGGAACATCGTTGTAGCAGATGGTGGTGCGGATTATTTCTCAGTTGCGCCCAGGTGAAAAAGCGGAAAAAGATAAAATATAAGGAATTTTGTTTTCATTGGCAAGCCCGCTGGCAATACCAGCCATGTTTTGTTCAGCAATGCCTACTTGGAAGAAACGATTTGGAAATCTATTTTGAAATTTGCTACCGCGTAAACTCTCGGTGAGGTCAGCGCTTAAAACGCATACATTTTCGTTTTCTGATCCAGCAATTAGTAAGCCGTCACCAAAACCATCTCGGGTGGATTTTTTCTCAACTGTGTCTTGAAAAAGTTTTTTATTGAGTTTTAGCGAAGCATTTAACATGAATAGATTTTTAGTTTTTAAAGCAGTGCTTTTTTCATTTTGTCGTAGATTTCTTTGGTGATTGGTTTGCTGTGTCAGGCGGGATCATTTTCTATACAGGGTATACCCTTGCCTGATATGGTGTTGCAAATAATGACAGTGGGCTCATCGTAGACAAATTTGGCTTGGTTAATGGCATTGGTGATTTCTTTGATGTCGTGGCCGTCGATTTCGATGACTTTTCAGTTGAAACTCTCGTATTTTTTGCGAAGTGAGTTTAAAGGCATGGTTTGTTCAGTGTGGCCGTCAATTTGAATTTGATTGCGATCAATCAAGCATGTGAGGTTGTCGATTTTGTGTTTGGCAGCAAACATGGCTGCCTCTCAGATGCTGCCCTCCTGTTGCTCGCCATCACCCATGAGGCAATATACTTGATAAGGATTTTTGTTGAGTTTGGAGGCAAGAGCTATGCCTATTGCTTGAGAAAGCCCCTCGCCCACTGGACCAGACGATGTTTCAACTCCAGGGACTTTTTTGTTGGGATGCCCTTGAAAAATGCTTTCAAAATTTCTGAAAGATGATAGTTTTTGTTTTTCAAAAAATCCTGCTTCAGCAAGTATGGAATATACTAATGGAGCGTAGTGGCCGTTGGATATTATCACGCGGTCTCTTTGCTCTCAGTTTGGTTTTTTGGGATTGTATTTTAAAACATCATTGAAATATAGCGCAACATATTGTTCCACGGCGCTTAGTGGTCCGGCGATGTGTCCTGACTTTGCATTATAAACCATGTCAATTATATTTTGACGGATTGATTTGCAAAGTTGTTGCATTTCAGGAGGAGTTAATTTTTTGGAATAATTTTTCATTGATATGCTTTTTAATTAAGTATATTATAGACAAGAAATAAAAAAAAGTCAACAAATTGTTAATAAAAAAACCAATCCTTTGGATTGGTGAAAGTGGGGGGCAACATTCTATTTGCAACTGCGTCGTGCAAACATCTGCGAAGTTGCCCCATGTAAAACTAAAAAGGTACAAAAGCTTAAAGAAACTGAATTTCTTCTGTTGAAATATTAGCAAATTTTTT
>CAYGJE010000072.1:0-2492 GCA_964350215.1 uncultured Candidatus Saccharibacteria bacterium
TTTTAAGTTTTGTCTGTGAGCGTTTTCTTCTAACCATGTTTTTCACAATTAAATGATTAATTGTTTCAACCTACTTTGAGTGTAAGCAATGTAAAATAATTTGTCAATAGCAATGTCAAAAAGTTATACATGCCCCTAAATTTCAGCTAAAACTTCGGTGATTTTTTGTTCCATTATACCGATAAGTTTTTTGTTGGCTTCAATGATTTTTTCTTGCTCTTCCATTTCCGCGACAAGCTGTTTTTGAGTTTCAAGTGACGGGAGAGGGATTTTGATTTTTGCTATTTCTTTTCCATAAACATGCGGTTGGCCCATTCCTTTTTGAAGTTTATAAATATCTTCCTGTCTTGTTTTCAAAAAATAAAAAATAAACTTGGTAAGTAAATTGCTTTCATCTTTTGTTTTAATTGTTGTACAATCTGACGCAAAAATCGGTATTTCAAAATAGTTTACAAAGCCAGCATAAGCACCAGAAGCACTAATTGTTATTATTTGCCCATCTCTATTGCTCTGACTGTGATAATAAGCCGGTTGCTGTCCGCCAGCAATAACTGGAATTTCACCATTTAATACTTTTGCTTTTGTAATTGATGTTCCCTTTTCGATTTCGCAAATTTCACCCAGCTCAACCCACTCAACATCTTTTATTTTTCTAAGCGATTGGCCAAAATAGCGTCTCTCTCTCTCTAAATTATCAATCACGGCTTTGGCGGCTTCAATCGCTTTTTGCTTAACTTCAATCTGCTCAACGATTTCTTTTTGAATTTCAATCGGCGGGAGCGGGATTTTAATCTGTTTTAGTAGAGTTAAAGATATTGCATCAAGCCCTGATGTACGACTAGCCATTTTGCCAATATCAATATTTCTTAGCACATAATAAAGATATTTATTGAGAACCTTAACAGAAAAATTTGATAAAACAGCAATGTGTCCAACAACAACTGCATCTATTCCTAAAATTGCCCTATGATTCAAATAAACAGATCCACTTTTTGGAATTAAAATACTGCCTTTAGGCCAAATGGTTAGCTTACTTTTTTTTACAAAATTTTTATTCAGTTTGTCATTGGTTTCGGAAAGATTTTCAGTTATGTGATAACGACCCAAATCTTTCATCCTTACAAACGAAATTTGACCATCATCAAATGCATCCTCATTCTGAGGAGCCCCATCTCCGCTTGAAACATTGCATATTCTCCCTAGTTCCACCATCGGCCACTTCTGATTAACAAAATTCACCGTTTCTATATATCTATCCCCCGAAAAATTATAGTCGCCACTTTCAGCGATTTTGTCTTTAGTGACAAGGTGGGCGATTTTTGCCTGCTCCGCGTTCAATCCAAACTTTTTACTATCTTTTAGCGCCACTCTATATTTTTTGATTATTTCCAAAGCCAAGGGCAAGTCATTTTTATCTATTTCCCGCCTTTTCTTGCCAAGATCATAACCGTCATTTTGAATTTTCAAAAACAAAATTTCTTTTGTTTTTTTGGCAAGCCCATTGTCAAATAGTAAAATGCTGGTTTTTACTTCAGCGTAAGGATTAAAAACTCCGGCGGGCAGAGAAACAACTACCAAAAGCCCGTCCTCAATCAATAGTTTTCGCAACGCTTTATATGCTTTAGCAGATTGAAAGATTATGCCTTCCGGCACGATAATGCCAGCTCGGCCATTAGGCCGTAAATGCTCCAAAATGTAATCAACAAACAAAACTTCGGAGCGGTTAGCTTGCACAGAAAATCTTTTATGCGGTCTAATTCCGCCACTTGGCGACATAAATGGCGGATTAGCAAGCATTACATCAAAACTTTCTTCCCATTTTTCCTCACTGGAAAGTGTGTCATATTCAAAAATGGTCGGGCTTGGAAAACCGTGCAGATATAAATTGACTTTGGAAAGTCGTACCATATCGGGCGAAATATCGTAACCAACAAAATGATCCATCAAATTTTTTCGTTCATCAGGAGTTAAGGATTTTTCTTTATTCTCTTTTAAAATATGTTTGAAAGCGGAAATTAAAAATCCAGCTGTCCCGCAAGCGGGGTCGCAGATTGTTTCGTTTTTCTTTGGGTCAACCGCCGACACAATAAAATCAATAATGTGGCGGGGTGTGCGAAATTGCCCGGCATCTCCTTGCGAGCCAAGAACAGAAAGCAAATATTCAAAAGCATCGCCTAAATCTTCGCTGTGTTCGTAGGTGAAGTCGTTTATTTCTTTCAAAAACATGTTCAAGGTTTCAGGGTTTCGGTATGGTAAAAAAGCGTCTTTGAAAATATCACGGAAAAGCTGAGGGATATGTGGATTGCTAGACAATGAAGTAATTGCTTCAAGATACAAATCAAGTCGTTCATGTCTGACGAGCTTTGTGTCCATTAGTTTTGTCCACGCATATTTTTGATAACCGTTAGTAAAAAATCTTGCCTTACCACCAAGCTCCTGTGCTTCTTTATCCATATCGTCCATAAACTTATAAATCAACGCAGTGGTGATTT
>CAYGJE010000073.1:0-2473 GCA_964350215.1 uncultured Candidatus Saccharibacteria bacterium
GTTGTTTTGTTGCCGTAGTTTATGTTTGGGTTTACGCTGTTATAAAATAAATCTATCACTTCTTGGATCTGCTCGTTTAATTGTTTTTCTTTTAGTTGTTCTTCTGTAAAAACTTCGGCCTCTTTCACGTCGGGCTTTGCCCGTATATTATCTTCTTGTTTATTCTTAACATTCTTACATTCTTGTTTATAGTGGCTGTTCTCGTGTTGTTCTCTTGTTGCTTTCGTTTCACTTTCGTTGTTGCTCTCGTAGTTTTTAGGGTCTTGGTATATGCCGTATTTTATTACCTTTATTAGCATTCCCCTTGTTGTTTTCGTTGTTGTTATCATACCCTCTCTCGTTAGCCATTTCATAGCACTCTCGCAATGCCACTTTTTATAGGTTTCTTTTCTGTATCCTACCATCCATTTTAAGTCTTCCTGAATGTCCTTAAAACTTCTTATTAGCTCTCCTCTAGCTATTTTTCTTCCATTAACATACCCGTCTTTATGGTTGCTTTCACGCAAAATCCAATCCCATATTTCTCTTATGTGTGGTGGGGCAATTGCTATCTTGCTTTCCTTTATATTTCTAGCTTTTATATAATAACCGTTTGGTATTATTTTGCTGGTCATAATATTTTCCTATTAATTCTTTGATTTTTATTATACTACATTTGATGTTATATGACTAATTACAAGGTGTGGATAACTAGTTGGTATCTTATTTGGCCTTGTAGTATTTGCTTAAAATATATCTAACATGCTTGCAGGTGTTTCTAAATTTAAAACTTTCGCAGTCACACGTCGCAAATGTTTCGCCCACTTGCACAGTGTAAATCTTTTTTTTATCTGTTTGTGATCTTACTTTGTGGGTCTTCATAGAAGTGACTGTTGGTTACTGGCCTCGGCTCTGTATTCCGGTCTTTTTTTATAATAGTTTTGTATTACATCTCCCACGTATACTGTTTTTCTCTTTTCTGTCTTCTCTGTAGCCCAGCATGGGTGATCGTCAGGTAGTGTTTCCCCTGCCATAAAAGCCACGGGTGATTTTAACCCTATCTCGCCGTAATAAAAGTCTAGGCCTTTATCGGTTACATACCATTCGTTCCCTTTTTCGTATTGTTTTATGATTCCGTAGTGTCTTAGGTTTTGGAAGTTAGAATATTGAGCGTTTGTGAGCCCAATTTCTCCCTTTACGATGCCTTTACCCCTTTCTAGGTGTTTGTCTACAAATCTTATGAATGCGTTCACTAGGGATTGATTTAGGGGTAATGTGTACGCTGTTTTTTTCTGCCCACAACATTGGCAGGTTTCAAAATAATTCATAATTTTTACCTTTTAATTTTTAGCTCTTTCTCTATCTTATCTATGGCCTCGCCACATCCACGACAGACGACAGCCTCCACTTGGTCGCCTATTTCATTTAGCCTTTCTATCCATTCTTTTTGTTCGGGGCTGACCACACCCCCTTTTTCTCTTTTTAATTCTATAAATAATAACTTTTTAGGCAGTATTACCATCATGTCCGGTACTCCTGCCCTTAAGCCCTCTCTTTTGTTTTTTCTCTTGACGTTCCAGCTTTTTGTATACATTCCGTTTGGTATCGCTGAGAATTTTAGTTTTTTAATTTCTAGATAACAGACGAGTGTTTCTTGTTCTTCTGTTTCTTTCGCTGATATGTTATACCCCATATTTTTCGCTTAAAAATTTATAAATTTGTGCCCAATTCTTTTTTGGGTAGTTTATTACTAGGTTTTTCAGACCTGCCTTTTCCATTGCTATCAGTTGCACTTTCTCTTTCATCTCGTGGTTGTTGTGAACGCTCGGGATCTTTGAATATGGGCTATGTTCACTGTCTAGAAGTGGGCAATAGTTCCACAGCTCGCTTATTTGCTTTCCTGCATATTCCCAAGCGTGGTGTATCACTATTCTATCACCCACTCTAGCCTTTTTCCCAGTTAGACAGCTTTGCTTGTAGTACGGGTCTGTTCCTATTATCTTTCTATGTTTTTGTGGTATTGGTTGCATCTTTATTTATTAAATTTTTCGTTGAATTTCTTTTCCCCCATGGCCATCATTTGTATTGCCTCGATCAGGGCAAATAATGCCGGGATATAAGTCCAACAAAATAATAGATAAATCACCCCGTATTTATTTTCGCCTAAGTAAAATTTATGTATTCCTAAACCTCCTAGAAATAGTGCCAATAATATGGCTATTGTTCTGCTTTTCATTTCTTTTTTTGCCGCTTTTGGCTTTGGCTTTTCTTCGGCCTGTACCAATCTAGCTAGCTTAAATTTATTAATTAATAATTTTAGTTGATGTGATAAAATCATCGAGTCTTCGTCAGTTCTTTCATGGCTTATCTTATGAAAAAATTCAATTGATTTTATTGCCATATCTCTTTCTTCTGCTGTCAGTTCTACTTTTAATAATTCCATTTTTGTTTTTTTAATTTTTAATGTCTTGGATATCTTGTATCGGGTATCCAT
>CAYGJE010000074.1:0-2369 GCA_964350215.1 uncultured Candidatus Saccharibacteria bacterium
TGTAACATTTTCCCTTATTTTTCGTCTACATTAGTGAAAGCACAAATATTAAGCCAAATCAATGAAAAATACATCATTTACAAAAGAAGATTTAGAGCTTACCCTTCGTTCTATGCGGGATGAAGCAAATTCATGTTTTGATAGCAATACTGTCAAAGCAAGTGTTTTCAATAAAATAAATGAATACGAAGCAGCCCACAGAATGCCAGTCATGGTTTCATTCCGAAGATATGCTTCTATATACAAAGCAGCATTCGCCACATTGGTGATTGCTTTTTTTGGTTATAGTGGTTTTAAAGCATCCTCAAGCATTTCCCCAATAAGCCCATTATACCCAATCAGACAAAATACTGACAAGGTTGTCATCTTTATGCTTCCAGAAGAAAAGAAAATAGAAAAGAAGCTCGAGATCACCAGTCAAAAGATAGCTGCTCTCAAAAGCGATAGCATCACTCAAGAGAAAAGCCATCAAATAGCAGAATCAGTAAAACAAGATTTGTCTGAAATCACTGAAAGCGTCAAAAACATCAAAGATCCTAAAAAACTCCTTGTTGTCACCGAGACCATCAGCACTCAAGTGGAAAGCATTGTCAAAGAAGACGACGAGATAAGTGTAACAACAGGCAATACTTTACCGTCAGATATAAAGACAGCCATTCAATCCACAGCAAGTAAAATTTTGGCATACTTCAACGAAACACAAGACAAAGCCACCAACTGCCCAGCATACATTGCCACCAAGATTGAAAAATTAACTCAAAACCCAGAACTCAACTTCTTCAACCCAACCAAATACTCTGAAATTGTCACATTGCTCAAAGATGCCAAAGCAAAAATCGAAAGAAACGATTGTCTTGGAGCATTGGCCTCACTCGATATCATAGAAAGCTACAAACTCAATATTGTAATCTCTGAACCTGAAGCCCAATCCACTGAAGAGCCAGCACAATAAACTTGCTTAAATAAAATTTGTCAATATGAAAAAAACAAATAAACAAAGCAAAAAAATATTAGAATATACTGCAGTGTTCACAAAAGCTCCAGAAGGAGGATATGACGTTTCTTTCCCAGCCCTTCCAGGTTGTGTAACATTTGGAAAAAACCTTAAAGATGCTCAGAAATATGCAAAAGAAGTATTGGAGCTATGACTAGAAGTATTATTAGAAGAATCAACATCTGCTAATAGAAAACAAAAGCAAGGGTTAACGAGCACAATAAAAGTTGATATTAATTGTAGACAATCATGCCTCAATTAATCGCAAAACAACTAATAAAAATATTAGAAGAGAACGGGTTTGTGTTTATAAGACAAAATGGCAGCCACTGAATTTTTAAGAACCATGAAAACAACATTACTTTACCAGTTCCGATCCATGGCAAAAACAACCCAATTTACAAAGGAACATTGTCAAGCATAATCAAACAATCCAAACTACCCAAAGAAAAATTCCTTAAATAAAATTTGTCAATATGAAAAAAACAAATAAACAAAGCAAAAAAATATTAGAATATACAGCAGTGTTTGAAATGGAAAAAGACGGCAGATATTCAGTTTCTTTCCCAGCCCTTCCAGGGTGTGTAACATTTGGAAACGATTTGGATCATGCTCAAGAAATGGCTCAAGATGCATTAGAACTATGATTAGAACATCTATTGGACTCAAAAGAGCCAATACCAGTTGAAAAAAGTAAGCCCAAAACGTATGTCAGCCGAATGAAAGTCGCCTTAGCCAATACTTCTAAATAAAAACCATGAAACCGTTGAAGTTTAAGCTAATCATCAAAATACTAGAAATAAATGGATTTGTTTATGTTCGCCAAACTGGCAGCCATTACATCTTGAAAAATTTTGAAAACGGAACGTCAGTTATTATTCCATTTCACGGAGGCAACAGAGAATTAACTCCAGGAACATTTCAAGATATTATCAAACAATCCAAACTACCCAAAGAAAAATTCCTTAAAAAATAAACTTGCTTTCCTATCAAAAATTGCCAGCACATGCCAATTTTTGATAGGAAAGCAACACCGACAACCCAGTATCCAGCAGAAGAGTCCACTTTAACAATGCTAATTGAGCCCATTAATTAAGGGCTTGCAATTAGACCGTTACCTTTCTGTATATATAAAGAGAAAGGGGTCGTCTAAGGGGCATGTGTTCGTTCTTGAAACGAACAAAAAATTAAAAAAGCACTCTCTTTTAAGAAAATTTAAATATTTAAAAGAGGGAAAATAAATTTAAAAACTATAATGAAAAAATTACTCGCAATATTCTTAGTTGCATCATTTGCTTTTGTTGGCGTCTTGAATGCTAGCGCAGTAACAGTTGAAGAATTGCAAGCACAAATTGCTACATTACTTCAACAAATT
>CAYGJE010000075.1:0-2368 GCA_964350215.1 uncultured Candidatus Saccharibacteria bacterium
TGGTTTTGTTTTCATTTTAACTCCTGTCTCTTTTTAAGTTATAACTTTTTCTTAAGTGCATAAGTTCGGGGATTATTCGACCCGACTTCATCGGGTCTCATTATCCCGGAGGGGTGGGCTAAAACCACTCAAAATCCAAAACTTGCTGCGGTAGTGGTTTTGTTTTCATTTTAACTCCTGTCTCTTTTTAAGTTATAACTTTTTCTTAACCCACATTGCAGCTTTCAAGGTGAAAAGTTCTGGAAATGAGTGTTTTGGTTTTTTTTGAGTTTCGATTTGTGTACTACAGATTTGCGTTTTACAAATGGCCGATTTTGAATATTTAGCACATTATATAGTTCTGATAAGCTTTGATTAGCTTCTGAACATTTTCTAGTTGCAATGTTTATTCCATGCTGGTTTAGCCCTGATGTTGTGATTACTTTTTGTGTGTTACCAATACGAACAATTTCCTTCCAACTACTATTGATTTTGTTTTGTTTTAACTGATATCGTATAGTGTTGACAAGCCAGTAAGCCAAAAGGCCAAGATGCAAATGTGCTATTGTTCCATTATCTGTTTTGTGATATATTGGACGTAAGTCAAGGTCTGTTTTGAGAGTTCTGAATGAACTTTCTACTTCTCTTATGGTATTGTATATATCCCAAAGGATTTGTTCATCATTGATGTCAAGATTGGTACTAACAAGATAAACTCCAAGTTCTTCGGTTATTTTTTTGTAAAGCTCAACGTTTTTAGCCCATTTCAACTCGATGACTTTATTTTTTGCATCACTTATAACTTCTATATCATAGTATTTTGAAACACTTGGATATTTCTGTTTGTACCTGCCGATACGTTGATGTATTTTGTCGAGACCTTTAGTGGTGTGTTTCTTTTTTAAACTAAGGCTGATTTTTTGTAAATCATCTTCGAAACGACCTTCAAATAAAGATTTCATCCCAGTTTCTTTAATGACTTTGCCAGGACTTTTTACTTTGAGATAAACAGCATTATTATGTTGTGTTTTGACAAACTCTACCGAAAGCATTTCATTTTTCTTGGTTCTAATGCTCGTCAAACCATCTTCTCTTACAGCTTCAAAATCACTTAAACTTTTACGGCTTACGCAAACATACTTGTATCCCTTCTCTTCGATTAGTTTAAGGTTATTTTCTGTAGCGATTCCTGCATCAATTACAACTGTGGCAGTTGTTGTGGCACTTGTTTGTATTCGGAGTTTATCAATAATATCGGGGAGCGTGCTACAGTCAGCAGTATTTCCTTCAAAAACACTTGAATATTTTATAAATCCTTGAGTATTGATTACCAGTGCCAATACAACAATCTTGCAATCACTGCGTTTTTCCTTGCTTCTTCCTCGTTTTGCTTTCTTGCTTTTGCTCATGCTTCCTTCAAAATATGTGTTGGTAAGATCAAATAAAACAATCTTATCTTCTATATCAAAAAGTTCATTGGTGCGTTTTGACAAATATTTTTCTAATGGGTCTTTGAGCAGATAAAGATCCGAAGCGTTTGTGTAAAGCACATCTTTAGTAATTCTTTCTAAAGAAAAGCCTGTTAGCTCACATATGGCTGAGTTTTCTTTTATCCATCGAGTCGTTTCTAATTCTGAGGCAGGATAAACCGCTCTGGATATAATCTGGGTAAGGGATAACTGTATTTTTTCTTCATCCCATCCTGTTTTTTGTAAAAATTCAGCAAGACCCAACTGTTTCAAAGCATGGTAACCAATCCATTCTGCTCCTATTTCCTTGACATCTCTGTGTTTTATGGTATCAATATCTACCAAACGATTCCCTTTTTGAGCAGACACATCAGGATGGTCTATACGATTTTTCTCTATTAACTCATTCCAAAGTAGCTCAACTTGCTTTTTTACTATAGGTTCTGAGTCATCAAACAATGCAACATTACCCAAAACTCTATCATTTAATAAACGTTGTATTCGGTTTAGTTGGTCTATGGTAATACCATTCAAAAATCCGATATTTAGAAGAGTTCGATGGCAAACGCGATCGTTACAATTACGATAACTTTCTACCAAACGGTAGTAGCCTGCCAGTTCTCCGGTTTGAGGATTATTCCGTATAATCTTTTTAAAATACATTGGGCAAAGTTCAGTACTTTATTACAAATATGCAATACCCCCCTGTGTACTACAAACGATTTTAACGTCTGTAGAATTGAATAAAAAAATATTTGCTGTACCCCCCCACAGTAAAACTCAAAAAAATGCACTTTAAAAACTCAAAAAAACATTGAATTTTAACAATTTTTAAGTATTTTCGAGGGTTTTGCTGCAATGTGGGTTAAAGGGAAGAGGGGTGTATTTTATTCATTTTCAAACAGAATATGGGGGTGTGG
>CAYGJE010000076.1:0-2311 GCA_964350215.1 uncultured Candidatus Saccharibacteria bacterium
GTGTTGTTGCTTTTTGGTTTTTATGATATAATTTTATCAATAAAAATAAATATCAAAATATGAATATTACTTTTTATGGTTCAGCTAGAGAAGTTACTGGATCTTTGGCATTGGTCAAAACAGAAAAATATAAATTTTTGGTGGATTGTGGATTTTTCCAAGGAGACCAAAACGATTATTTTAGAAACAAAGCACCATTTAATTTCGACCCAAAGGATATTGATTTTGTGTTGATTACTCACTCTCACATGGACCATTGTGGCAAATTGCCTTGACTGGTCAAAAATGGCTTCAAAAATAACATTTATTGCACCAGTCCAACCAAAGATATTATGTATTATATTTTACTCGATGCTGTTGGCATAATGAAATACAACAAAAAGAAATACAAACGTGACACAATATACGAAGAAAAGGACGTGGAAAAAACAATTTCTTTGGTTAAAACATTTGACTACAATAAACCTTTTAGCCCAAAAGAAAATATTGTGGTTAATTTTAAAAACTCTGGACACATACTGGGATCAGCCACAGTGGAAATATCAGAAATCAAAGATGACCGTACAGAAAAAATTGTATTTACTGGAGATATGGGTAAAAATTTGTCCCCTATTGTCAATGACACAGAGTTTGTAAATGGATGCGATCATTTGGTCATTGAGTCCACCTATGGCAACAAAAACCATAAAAACATGGACACTAGAAAAAATGATTTGCTCAAAGCCATAAAACAAACAATAAACAACAACGGCTCTGTTTTGATACCTTCGTTTGCTATTGAGCGTACTGAAGAATTGCTTTACGATTTAAACGAGCTTTTTAATGAGAAAAAGTTATCAAACGTGCCGGTGTTTTTGGATAGTCCTTTGGCAAAAAATGTTTTGTCGGTGTATCGAAAATACCAGGACTGATTTGATCACAACGCTCAACAAAAAATAAAATCTGGCGATGATATATTCGATTTTCCAGGATTTAAAATTATTGATGATACTTTCGAGTCAGAACAGTTGATAAAAAACACTCAGGCCAAAATTGTTTTGGCTGGATCAGGCATGATGAGTGGTGGTAGAATTATCAATTATTTGCCATTGTATTTGACTCAGAAAAATAACACGGTTGTGTTTGTGAGTTATCAAGCTAAAGACACATTGGGCGAAAAACTTGTAAAAGGTCAAAAAACAATCAATGTGGATGGCAAAAAACTCAAAGTCAAGGCACAAGTATTGCAAATACCTTCGTATACTTCGCATGCTGACCAAAAAAAGCTAAAAAGTTTTGTCAAAAACATCAAACATCCACATCCAAAAAATATCTTTATCAATCATGGCAATATCGACCAATCACTTGGGCTAAAACAATGCTTGTCGTTGTTTTCTAAGGCAAAATTGGTAATACCTGAAAACGCCAAAGAATACAAACTCTAAAAAAATATTATGGATGAAAAAAATCGATTGTTGTGGCCAGACATTGCAAAAGGCATTGGTATAATTTTTGTGATGTTATCACACTCGCCAATTGCCAAAAGCTTTGCCCTATACACCTATCTTTTTAATATGCCCTTGTTTTTCTTTTTGTCGGGATATTTTTTGAATATTCAAAAGCACAAAACATACTGATTGTATTTTAAAAACTTATTTCAAAAAATATTGTTTCCTTATGCGTTTTTTTCCTCCATATCTATTTTGTTTTATGCTTTTTATTATCATATGCCCTTTTATGACTACACTACTATAATAGCTATGGTGAGAGTGTTTACCGTGGCCACTAGAAACATTATTTTTTATAATGTGCCTTTGTGGTTTTTGCCAACATTGTTTTTTGTGGCTAATGCATTTTATTTTGTGCGCCAAATAAACAAAAAATATTTGGAGTGATTTTTGCTGTTGGCCCTTGGGAGTGTTTTTGTGATTTGATGAGACACATTGTACAATCCAAAGCTATTTTGAACCATTGACACTGGCCTGTTTTATCTTATGTTCTTTGCCTTGGGATATTATATCAAAAATGGTTTAATCAATGCTCATATCAAAAGTAATGTGCTCAAATGTTTGGCGTTGGCTTTGTCTATTTTTCTAAATGTGGGGCTGGTGATGTGACCAAATTTTTATGCCAACTTTTTATATTCACCGCTTCTAAAGCAACACAAAATATTGTATTTTGTGGTTTTGCTCTTGATGGCTCTTGCCGGCATTTACACTATTGTTGGGGTATCAAAAATTATCAAAACCAATAAGATATTGGAATATCTTGGCAAAAACTCTCTAAATTATTTTGCTTTGCATGCTTTGATGTTTTTGATTTTCAACAAAAC
>CAYGJE010000077.1:0-2266 GCA_964350215.1 uncultured Candidatus Saccharibacteria bacterium
CTTTTATCTCTGAAAGTGTAACAAAAATTTTGAAAGTAATCAAGAAAAATTATCGCCTTTCGTATGGCTTCGTTTTACATTCATTGTCCTCACAAACTGGCGTTGGATAAAGTTTTTTTAAACAATTATACTTACTAGAATCACAAAGATGAGCAATCTCCGGGCAAAAAATATCCATTCTAGTTGTGAAATAATCCAACAAATCTTTATTTATTGCTTTTACGCTATCAACTGAACCACCTTCCCTGCAAGAACAACAAGCGGTTTCTACTAAAACACAATCTGAATTCTTTTGACACTTTAAAAGTGTTGGCGTCAATGTTGGCTGGCCAATTGAAATTAATGGATTTATTAATTCAGGAAACTCTGTTCCTGGGCATGGAACCCATTTGCCAGCAACCTCTCTGTAACAAATATCGGCCATCAATTTTTCTTTTTTAAAAACCACGATTTCATTTTTATCAGAAAAATAAAATAATGTTAACGCAACAATAAATAACATCGAAAAGGTTTTTAAAAAAAATAATTTTTTCATGTTTTTGTTTTATGGTTTAAAATATTTTGTTGTATTTTGTCAAAAAGGACCTCTAATATAAAAAGCTTTTTGGCACTCTTCTAATCTTTGAAAAGTATTTGGCCCCATTCTCGTGGTTGGCACACAGCCAATTCCAACTATTTGGTATCTCATGTATTTTGTTGTTTTTTCTCCAATAATCCCACTAGAATAAGAAAGTTCAAAAGCGGTTGGCATTTTGCATTCTTTTGCGCAACTATCATACGAGTCAAAAACTTTATCTACCTTATTGCCTGACGTATCTACTGGATCGTTCGTCAAAACGCATCTAAGATATTTTTTTTCACATTTAAAATGAGACCCGTAGTAACATCCCGAACCTCTTTCATAGCAACCAATCGGTCCATCATATCGTCTTAGTTGTTGATATTCTGGTTTCATATATTCCGTTCTACTCATTAACATACATTTGTCAAATACATTTTTTTTATCTGAATTGCACACATAACACCACTCATAATTACATTCTAAATAAGAATATTTTTGTGGCTTTGTTTTGTCATACCAGTTTTTTAACTCACTAAACAATGTATCTATTGTAATGGTTTTTTCTTCTTTTTTCATTTTATACATTGTCATCATAATAGCATCATTTGAATAATCAACTCCTGTTCTATATTTTGGATCTTCTACAGGATCTTTCCCTATAATATTTGGTCTGGTTAGTTCTCCTATAAACATATCAGTTTTATATTTGTCGGCTGCCGATATGTTGGTTTCGTTTTCAACATTTCCTCATCGGGGCATTACACATGCTGTTTGTGCTACTAATTTGTTAGAAAAATCATACATCCTGACTTCTGAAGGCAAAGGTCCTCAAGAATGGTTGTTGCAAGATTTTCAGCGGCTATTTACCCCCGACAAACAATAATTATTACTTGATGCTGACGTATGAAAACAATCTCTTGATATCATATCATTATTTGAAGTATACACTGAAGTATAAAAACCCGAAGATTGTAAATAATGTCGATAATAACGCCCTCAATTATCACATACGCAAGTTCCATTACAAATTGGCTTTTCCACACTAACACTGTTATCTGATTTTTGTTCGTTATCTTTGATTTCTTTCGTTCAATTGGAAAGATCTTGAGATACGCAAACCGCTTCTCTTGCAAAAGAAATGTCTTTATATTTTCCAAATTTATCTGGAGGGCAAACCACTCTCACCTTTGTTGTTTTTTTTAAATTTTCTTCCTGACCACAAGTCAACAAATGTTTTGAATCAGTTGTCATAAAAACTGTTCCTTCTTCATCGCCAAATCATTCATATTTACAATAAGTGTTTCGTGGATCACAATTTACTATTCTACTACCCGTTGGCTTGTAATAAAAATATGTTTCATAATATCCAGTGCTGCTATTTGCGTGACAAGCAAAAACACAATCGTCACTCCAGTAATCAATCTGTTTTGTGTTGCTATCAATTATATTGTCTGTAGTAGGGTCTACTGATTTTTCGCTTTTTTCTGCTTCAAAACTAGGAAAAATAATTTCTTTATCAAAAGACGCCACTTTGTTAAAATCAATTAATTCGGAACCAACACTAACCTTACAACTCGAATTCGATGTTTTACCATTTTTGTCAGTCACTTTGAGATTGGCTGTATATGTTCCCGGAGTATCAAAAGATTTTGTTACTGTTCTTGATTTTGAGCTAATATCGCCTGACCATTGATATGTGTATGG
>CAYGJE010000078.1:0-2257 GCA_964350215.1 uncultured Candidatus Saccharibacteria bacterium
TCAAAGGTCAAAAATCAAAAATGGGAAAGTATAAATGTCAATCAGTGTGGGGGCTGCGCGCCAGTCAAAACTAAATCTTAAAAAATAAAATGCGGAGTTAAATTCAAAATTCAAATGAAAAATATTTTAATAAAGTTGGTTGTCTTGGTATTTATTTTATTCTTTTTGGTTTTTATTCTTTCAAAGGATAAAAAAATTGTTTTTTCTAATGAAGGCAATGAGCTAGAAAAAAATATAAAAACCGAAGTAGAGCAAGAAAAAAAGTTATTGTCTGAAAATGTTATTGAAAAAAACATTGGAGACAGTTTGACTTCTTTGAAATCTAGTAGAGAAGGGGATAACAAAAGTATTTCCAAATTGATGTTTAGGGTCAATACAGCTGCATCTCCGAAAGGGATGGCTTTTTCTCCTGACGGTAAAGAGTTTTGAGTTGCTTCGCTGATGAATAAAAATAGTGGGTTGGTGGTGCATGATGCAAAAACAGGAAAAATAACTAATAGAATTTCTTTTGGTAATGGCGGGGGAGTGGAAGTTATTTTTTCTAAAAATGGAGAATATGCGTATGTTTCTCAAATGGAAACAGCGTCTGTTTTTGAAATCGATGCTGATACAAAGAAAGTTTCTAGGACTTTTGACACACAAAGTGCATGGACAAAGGTCATTGCATTGTCTCATGATGGATCTAAATTGTATGCTTCCAACTGAAGTGGCAATGATGTTTCGGAGTTTGATTTGAGTACAGGAAAATTGATAAGAAGAATAAAAACAGTAAAAACCCCAAGAGGGATTTATATTACAAAAGATAACAAGCATATGTATGTTGCGGGATATGATAAGGGAGAATTACAAAAAATTGATTTGGAAAATCTTTCTTCAAAAATTTTGTATGACAAAGGATCTGCGTTGAGGCATATAGTGGTGGATAAAAATGAAAAGTATATGTATATATCTGATATGGGCAAAAAAATAATTTTAAAGATGGATTTGGTTGCAAATCAAATAGTTGATTTTGCTCACACTGATATCAATCCAAATACAATTGATCTGAGCAATGATGATAAAATATTGTTTGTGTCTTGTAGAGGTAAAAACTTTTCAAGCGAAGATTATTATCAACCTGGACCTGAATGAGGCACGGTCTTGTTGTTTGATACTGCTTCTGGGAAGATGATAGACGCCATTGTGGGAGGAAATCAGCCAACTGCTCTGGACATTTCAAACGATGGAAAAGTTTTGGTGTTCTCTGATTTTTTGGATGCTCAGTTGGAGTTTTATCAAGTGGCTTCTTATAAAGAATATTTGAATAATAGCAATAGTGAATGACTCAAGAGCTATAAAAATTTTATTATAAAAAATTAGAAACTTTTGTATTTTTATTTTTAAAGGTTTAGGGAATATTGTGTTCTTATTTTTAAAGATTTAATTTATAGTTTTGACTGACGCGCAGCCCCCACACTGATTGACATTTATGCTTTACAATAACATTTGAATAATAGTTTATCATTGTTTTAATCAATTTTCTAGTTTAACACGAGGTTTCCGTTTTTTAAATTACGAATAGTGATTTAAAAAAATAATGGCGATCAGTGTGGGGGACCTTTGACTTTTGATTTGACTTTAGTACCCTTCTGGACAAAAAAAGGGAAATGGGGGTCGTGGTTTGGGGATGGATTATAATTGGATATAAAATAAAATATTTTGATAGATATAATTGGGAAAGAGATCAGAGATAGATGTGGGAGAATATAAAACATAATTCGAAGGGTTGTAGACCGGTGGCAAATTATAAAAAATAGCATAAGGGGAGATGTTTAAAACCTAATAGATAAATACTAGGTCGAGAAATATATCTTGTGCGACACGGTGTATAGATATTGCCCTGTATTGCTGGCGATATGGCTGGTCAGATCCTATAATATACACTACTCTGTGCTGATTGTAATGAAGCATGCATTATTATAAATAATACGTGTTTTTAAATCGTTTTGAAGGCCTTTAAATGCCATTTTAAGCCCCTCTTCCCTAAAAAACGTGTCTTGGTAGGGGTGTTTTGCAAAACCCCTTAAAAACGCAAAAACCCACATCTGGGCTTTTGCCAGCGTGGGTTGGGGCTAGGTTTTAGAGGCCATTTCCAATAGCCATATTATCATGTGAAACGAGATACAAATAGTGATTTCGGAGCAGTAATGTTCTACTTCTGTTTCTTCTATTAGTTGGAGATGTTTTTCAATAATCTTTGCTGTTTCGAGGATAAAAC
>CAYGJE010000079.1:0-2185 GCA_964350215.1 uncultured Candidatus Saccharibacteria bacterium
TCAAACTGCCTGAGAAGAGTCGATCAATGTGCAAGATTTCTTGGTGGCATCACAAAAATATTTTAATCTATTGCTTGTTTCTTCGGGCAAAGATGATGTTGCTTTTACAAATGGTCCGCTATATCTGACCACACATTTTTTAGCACTTACTCCTCCAGTGGTACTGGTTTTTTCGCAGGTTATGCTGTGGAGTTTGGCATCTTGAGAACATTGATTTTTGCCAGAACATTTCATCCCAGCATATCCGCAATAAGACATCATGTTTTTCATAAAGCTCTCCCCATAGCTTCTGTTGATAGCGCTCATGCTTTCATTGCTCCCTCCGTTATAACATGTACAACAATCAGTGTTCACAATGCCACAGTCAGAATCCTGTTGACATGTTTGCATATAGTATTCTACTACTGGTCGCACAGTTACTGGCTTGGTGTCTGCAAATCCGCTAATAGGTGGATAGGGATATGGTGCTGGCTGCAATTTAACTTGAGCTGTTAAATTATCTCTCAATCAATATAGCTGGTTTGAAAGTGTGTTTAATATGTCATTGAAGCTATTGGCTCTGGCCATGTTTGTGAAGCCAACTGCCAAAAGCAATACAATGCCTAGTATCAAATATTTTTTGTTCATATGATTATGTTTATTATTTGTTGAGTATATTGTATATAATATTTTGAGAAAAATCAATTAACTACAGAACCCTGCCTATATAGCAGGGTTTTTTGCTTTTTCTTTAAATTAAACTCTATCAATTTCTCTCAGTAAATTATTTTTAAAATCCTTAATGATAAGATGTTGATAAACTGGCAAAAATGTCTTTAATTCGTTACTAAAGTTGATTTTTGTCTTTTCAACAATATCCCTAACCGATTTTAAATATGTTTTGTTCGAGATGCCAACCATGTTCCCTCGCAAAAGAAAATATATATCAAAAAAATCTCTCGGCTTTTGCCTTGACAATGCGGCTTGAATTTTTTCGGCCACCATTTGATCTTGAGACAAAACAACCAATAAATATGACGGTATAAAAGAATTGTTTATAACAAAGGCCTCTCCTTTTATATCCGCTTTTTTCCTAAAAGAAATTTCTAAGTATAGATCTAACTTATATTCTAAAAATTTAAAGTTAATAATACCCAAATATCCTCCAGTGGTGACTTTTGATTCTTTAATATCGGTGCTTATGCCTAGTTTTTCAATATTACTTATGGTTTTGATTATTATTTGCTCGATTTCTTTTAAAGAAAATGCTTTGTCGGTTGAAAAATCCAAATCTTCGGAAAAGCGAGGGCTTTGAAATACAATTCTCAGGGCAGTTCCGCCTTTAAAAAGAATATTTCGCGATTCTTTTTGCTCATAAAAAAAAGAGAGGAAAAGATTTTGAATATATTCCCTGGCTATGTTAATGTCTCGAGTTTGCAACTTGGTAGCCAACAATTGAATATCATCTGGGCTAATCATTATTTTATTGTTAACAGTTTTTTAATTTTTTCTTCAAGCAATGAGTTGCTGTATTTTTTTAAATATTTTTTTATTTTTGGCACTGATATATCTTTAATATTTAATCTGTCGTTATCTGGTTTTTTCTTCAAAGCAACAAAATAAATATAATCCAATAAAGCTTTCTCTTTATCAGCCATCAATATTGTTTGGCCATTAATCTTGATAGCATTGTAGCCAAAAA
Organism: uncultured Candidatus Saccharibacteria bacterium; assembly: GCA_964350215.1. Taxonomy (GTDB): domain Bacteria; phylum Patescibacteriota; class Minisyncoccia; order UBA6257; family JAKLIH01; genus CAYGJE01. The sequence continues at coordinate 1,682 of CAYGJE010000079.1, forward strand.
ATAGCTCTTCTTTAATCCTATGATAAATAAAAGATTTGTCTAGTATAACATATTCCCTGCTTGCCTTGCTAGTTGCCGAAGTTATTGAGTAAACAATTTCAGGGAGCACATTGTGATAAGACAGTGCTGTTTCGAAAGAAATATAGGAAGGTCTGTATATCTTGTTGGCTATTTCAAAATCATTGGGCTTAGATGCTTTTGTGATATAAAAAGAGTTTTTTATTTTTATAAAAAAACCCTTTCGAGTGTAGGCGCTCAAAAGATTTTTGCCAGTGTTTTCTGACACACCAAGTAAGCTAAAAAAGCCACTTGGTGTGAACAAGGACATTTTCTTGTTTTGGAGTTTTTCGGACACTATAGCCCAATTCAGTTTATTGGTCATATCAAGTAAAAAATGAATTAGTTAATTTTAGTATATTATATATCAATATCTCATAAAAGTCAATAGGCAGCACCTGGAGGCAATTGTTTCCAGAAGTGTTGATTTTGGGAAATTAAACCCCG
>CAYGJE010000080.1:0-2177 GCA_964350215.1 uncultured Candidatus Saccharibacteria bacterium
AACACAACGATATATGAAGAAAATATGAGAAGGGCGTTTGAAGAGGGAAAAAAATTCAGTTTTAATTATTTCGGGCTCAACGAAAGATGTGATGTAAATGCTTCGCTTTCTATTGATAATACTTTGGTTTATGAATCAAAAGATTATTTCTATCTAAACCAATGTGAGATAGCTGTCGAAAATGAACATCCGGAGTGAACGTATTGCACAGAAGATAAAAATGGAAGAGCGGCGCCAATTACAATTAAGATGACTTATAGCAATTGCGCAGTAGATAATTATTTTATGAAAGATACTGTTGGAATTACCCTTAAGCCAAGATACAATTCAGACTTTAATGCGATGGGCTATAAAGTAATAAGAGAAACAAAAAATGGGCAAATTTTTTGAGTAGATGTATCAGAAAAAAGCCTTTATTGACACTATTTTGTTCAAAGCAGAGATGAAAACAATCAAGTGCATAAAAATATGGCCAACAATCCAAGTAGTATTACTTTTTTTCTTGAGGTGGTAAAATATTTAGATAATAAATGAACTCCATTTGTTATTAACGAGCAAAGGAATAAAAAGAATGTGGCGTTTAAAATATTCCATGGTAGCGGCAACAACAATGTCAAATGCGACAACATCGGCGAAAAGGGCGGAATGCCAGCAACCAATATAATATCAAACGCGATTCAATCCATAGGCAGTTTCTTCAAAGGATTGTTTACAAGGTAAAATTTTCCCGCCTGGACATATTGTCCAGGTGGGAAGCAAAATATTGACTCAAACATTAAAATTTGTTAAAATATACAAATAACAAATAAGCAACACTCATGAAACAAAATGACAATAAAGTCAAAAGGATAGTAAAAATATTTTTTGCAGTAGTAGCGCTATTTATTTTTTCAATAAATACAATATTTGCATTTAATCCAAACAATCCAGTCACGCTACATGCCACCAGCGATGTTAGTAATAGAGACAAAATATCAGTGGCAAATATCAGAAACACCAACTACATCAATTTTTATGTGGAACAAGATTGGTGAAATAGTCAGAGCCAAGCAAACAGATCAAAAGTAGAAAATTTTGCAAATATTTTGGCATCAGAGTTTGAACACAATATGTATCCAAAAATAAAAACAGTTCTGCCAGATGCTGCCAATCAAATCAATTTTAGTAAAAAAATTGAAATGGTGGTAACTCCAATGGTTGGATCTTCTCAAGGATATGTCAAGCAAGAAGATTTCTACGACAAATCAGATTACAAAAATTCCAATGAAGGTAATGTGGTGTATTTTAATGCCAACAACATCACGCAAGGAACCATGCCCAACAATGTTTTGTTTTCCTTCTTTGCTCACGAGGTCATGCACATTTTGAGCTATCAAGAAAAAACCATCAAAAGGAATATTTCTGAAGACCTTTGATTGGAAGAAGTGAGATCAGAATTTTTGCCAAGTTTCTTGGGCTACAACAATGGGCCTGACTCATACATAAACTTTAGATTGAAAGGGGGCACAAATATATCAGAAGCCAATATTATCAACTGAGACAATAGCTCCACCACGTATTCTTTGGGCAATCTATTTGGTATATATTTGGAACAAAGATACACCAAAAATATAATTTTTGAAACACTCACCACTCATCTCACTGGCATTGACTCCATCAACTACTATCTCATCAAAAATGGATACAAAGAAAGATTTGACGAGATTTATCAGGATTGAACTATCGCCACTGCACTAAACGACTGCAACGTAGACCAAAAATATTGCTACAAAAATTACAATATCAAAATTGGCATACCAGGCAGCACTTTCTTTTTGCCAGTCAATAGCGATAGCGTGCTTTCCATCAGCGATGTTAGCTTGCAATATCAAGCAAAATATCAAAGGATTATTGGAGGCAGCGACACATTGGAGATTACTTTTGAAAATCCCAAAACCAATCAATACCGAAAAGTGCCAATTCTTTTCAAAACAATAGATGGTGTCAAAAAACTCGATTTCTTTACATTCAATGGCAACCAAGAAGCCAAAATAGTAATCAAGGATTACAAGAAAAATTACACTGATATGATGATTGTGCCGCTATTCTCAAACGGGCAAAGTGGCTCCAGCCAATTATTTAAATGAAACATCAATAGCATCAATGCATCATCCAGTCCAAGCACCACAGTTCCAACA
>CAYGJE010000081.1:0-2128 GCA_964350215.1 uncultured Candidatus Saccharibacteria bacterium
CTCCAAAGAAGAGAATCTCTATTTCGTAAGGTACGGAGAAGCTCCTATGGGGGTAGTGGGATTTGGTGATAGTATCGAAAATGCTATTACCGATTTCTGCAAAAAGTGGATTGCCGGTTCGGTTCAATAATATTTAATTTATATTTATATTATACATTAAATTGTCGTATTTAACAAATTCACATTTTCTCTTATTTTTCTTATATCATCAGTGAAGTTGGCCACGCTTTTATTTATTTTTATTGTTATTAGTTTTTGGTTGTTTATGACGTTCACGTCTTTTTCCATTATTTGATAATTTCCGTCTAGCTGTGTAAAGCCATTGTTTAATTTTATTTTAACTATATCGCCTGCCTCGAAGTTGTCCGGCACGGCTGGGCTTAGCTCGATCTTCGGACTCAGCTCGCTATCTTTATTGTTATTCAGTGTCCTGTTATCTAAGGTTGTTTGATCACCTATCTCTCTATAGTTTTCAAATTGTTCTAGCAGGCCGTATAAATTCTTTAGGGTTTCGTTTTCCTGTGTTGATGTTAGGGCATCGCTTTTACCATAAGTCTTTGATATTATTTCCCTGCCTATGTCTTGTACTTGAAATTTTAAAATATTGGCCAGTTCAGGAGTGGCTTTTTCAAATCTAAAAATAACAGACTCGGTCAAGTCATTTCCCACCACCTCCTTGAAGTCCAGTGTTCGGTCGTTATTTACTAAATATTGGCCGTCTACGGCATCTGCTACGCTTTTTATGGCTTGGAGTACCTTTGTGCGTTGAAACGTCAAATCTACGGCCGTTGCTAGGCTAATTTCGCCTGCTGTAATTCCTGTCTGCTCTGCCGTATTGGTATTTGATAATAAAGTTGTCACTGTTATCCCAGCCTCCGTTGCGTAATGTACTGACGACTGGGTTACTCTCTTATCTAAAATATGAGCCAGCCCGTAGCATTTTACTTGTATTATGTTTAGCTGGATTGTTCTTTCTATGATCAGCCCAGTCCATTTTACTGTTCCATCGTCTTCGGTTATTTCTAGTTTATTATAATGCTGGATGCTAGTTGGTGTTATCTTTGGGTTGTCTATTCTAACCAAAAAAGAGGCATCACCTACGGCGTTTACCTTATTACTGTATTGCAGGTTATTAAAATCACTAGTTACAACGCCATTTATCAGGGTTGTTAATGGATTATAGTCTTTGTCGTAGATTTTTATTCTCATAATTTATAAATAAGTATCTCTGTGATTTACTTTTATTTCTTCGTCAGGAATTATTCTTGTTGCTACTGGCTTTTCGGTTTCGTTCTCGTCACTTAATAATTGAAATATGTTATCGCCTGTTTTTAATTGGATGAATTCGCTACCCTCATCTAAATCGCCCGAGATATCAACGTCGTCTTTATCGGTTATTGTTCCAGCCGCCACATCTATTTTTATTTGGTCGCCTAGGCTTACTACCCTAGTAAATGACATATACTTTCCGGTGCTTAAATTTCTGATTATTGGGTTTGTTAATTTACCATTTATTACTATTCTTGGTTTTGCATAAGTATTCCCGATATTGGTCACTGTTAGCAGTTGTCTATCTACAATGTCTATCTTGGCCGATAGCTTGGTTGGTAATTGCAAACTGCCTATTAGGTATGCTCTCTTTCCTATGTCTTCTGTTTCTATTTGGCTCTCTATATCAGGGTTTGCACTCTTTAATATCAATTGAAAATTTAAACGGAACGGTTGTTTCATTGTTCTACTAAAACGCATAGGGCTTGATATTTTTCCAGTGGTTTGTAGTGCCCTGCCCCTTGGGTCTGTATATTTGACTGTTATTATCCCGTTGTTAGTGTCTGTTGGCTCTAATGGTAGGCCTACTACTAGCTTTAATTGGTCTTGCAGTTCTACTACTTTTTCTTCGTTTTCGCCTATGATTACGCCACTAAAAACTATTAGTCTTTTGCCATAAAAACTATGAAAATCCCAGATCCCGTGTTGCCCCTCTTTTGATATCTCTTGGTTTTTTATTTCCATTTCAAAAGTTGGATATTCCTGCAAGGCTATCAGGTTTTGTGGGTCTGTTTCGTGATCGTTTATTACTATGCTGTGGCCGTCAGCGTTTTCTAATGTGAATTTTGTTCCTATCATA
>CAYGJE010000082.1:0-2107 GCA_964350215.1 uncultured Candidatus Saccharibacteria bacterium
CAGAGTTATTATTCATCGTGCGCTCGAATCACTTAAAAAAATAATTTCAAAATAATGATAGAGGCAGGAGATATGCCAAAAAAAGGAACGCTTGCATACGAACAAGCCAAGCTTGCAAAAGAAACCAGCGACAAGCTAAAGCTTCTCAAAAATTTGGTTTTGATATATCAAAAAAAATCCAAAGAAAAACATGTTTCGATAAAGGCCTTCAAAGAACCTTTAAGAGATTTTTTTTGAACCAACCTTGAACCAGCTATCGCAAATAAAGCATTCCGAGAAATGGACAAAAAACTGACATCTTTGAAACTAACAGAATTAAGCGATGATCAAAAAATAGCGATGATCCGCCATGCTTTTGAGCACACAAGTTTGCACCAATGATTTCAAAAAAATGTTCTAAAAGCAATTCAAAAAACTATTGACCCAACAGCCAAAGACAGCCACAAAAGCGAAATCCATATGCGCCACTTTGAATTTGTTTTTACCGACTATTTTACCAAAGCATATATCACCAAAAGAAAGCAACAAAAATAAAAAACCCGAGACACTTGTCTCGGGTTTGTTTTTTAAGGCGCATAAAATGATACGGGAAGGTTGTCGGGGTCGATTTTGGATCCCCAAACTCTTTCAAAAATTTGATCAACAAACGAAAACATGTCAACAAAGTATTTTTCTTTCACGGATTTCAAACCAACTCCCAGGCGATAACCTTTTAAATCGGGATGTTTGCGAAGCAGTTCAAAAAAATCACCGCCATTTTCCACAAAGTCAAAAGCAGTTTTCTGCAAAATTCGGTAAATTTCATCAGGTGTTTTTTCGGTTTGTTCAATCAAAAAACTGCTTATAGTTGGAGAGAGTAGCATTGGCAATGTGGACTCAAGATTTTTTTGTATTTGATCCACGTTGACAGTCAAATTTTCAAGAGATTCTCTCATGCAAGTGAGCATGTGACAAATAATATGAAAAGAGTCAGGTAAAATAATTCGCTCAACTGAAGAGTGAGAAATATCTCGCTCTTCCCACGTGGCAATATTTTCCATTGCAACATTGGCATTGGCACGCAAAATTCTTGCCATGCCACTGACCTTTTCCCAGTTTATGGGATTTTTTTTGAACGGCATCACCGAAGACCCCTTTTGCGTTTTTGAAAATGGTTCTTGCAATTCTCTTCTTTCTGTGTAGGAAGCAAGCCGCAAGTCAATAGCAATTTTTTCAATCATTGATCCCAAAATTGCCAATTCTGAAACGACTCTAGCAATGATATCTCTCAGAATAATTTGCCGAGAGAACTTTGCTGGCTTTAGCCCAAGTTCTTTTAACGCGGCCTCTTCGATTTTTGGGTTAAGACCGTCGCCATACATGCCTATTGCTCCAGAGATTTTAGAAAATTTCAAATCTTCTTGCAATAGCAACAGTTTGTCCAGCGATCTTCTGATATCATCATAATAACCCAAAAGTTTTATCCCGAGGGTGTATGGCTGGGCGTGCTGAGAATGAGTGTGGGCCACCATAAGCAGTTTTTTGTGTTCAACTGCTTTTTTTATCAGGGTAGCCATCAAATCATGGACAAGCGCCTTCAGATAGTCAACAGAGACGATCATTATGCGAGCCAAAGCTGGCTCTTCAATGTCATAACTCGTCACTCCGCCAGAGTGGACGTGTTTTTTTAAATCATCAGGCAGCTGGTTTCTCACTGCTTCCACAAAGCTTGCCAAGTCGTGCTTGGTTTTGGCTTCTATTCTTGCTATTTCTTCAACAGTTTTCTGCGTGATCTCGACTTTTTTGTGTATGTCGCAAACAAAATCAGAAAGCTGTAAGTATCCTTTTTCACAATAGTCCCGGGCAAAAATAATAGCAAACTCAACTTTCCACCAATGCTTATACTTGGACAAAAGCCCCCAAAGATTCTTTATGCACTCGTTTTCATACCTTTCTATCATTTTTTCCTCCTTGTTATGTTAAAAAGCACAATATTTAAAGATATGCTATCACAAAACAACACCTTTGTCAATTTGAAAAGGGTGAATTAAAGTTCGAAGTGCAAAAATATATACACCAAAAAAGTCCAAACACATTTTGGACTTTTTTGATTGCCTATTGACAACTT
>CAYGJE010000083.1:0-2032 GCA_964350215.1 uncultured Candidatus Saccharibacteria bacterium
ACTTAGTTGTATATTTATTCTTCTTTTTTGCAATGTTTTTAAAATGGTTTTGGAAGTCAAGTATTTCAACTTGATAATACAAATTCAATTTTTTACATTGCTTTTGTTGTCATTAGCATTTTTAACATTTACGCTTTTTGTGCTCAAAAAAAGATTATTATTGTGATGAATTTTTGGTTTTATTTTGAGCACGATTATTCTTTTTGTGGAAGTAATATCATTTAAAAACATATATTTTTATTTGGCTTTAGCGATAGCTTTTGGTTTGCTTTTTATTGCTAGTTATCAATACAAAAAAACCAACGACACGTTTTTAAAATTCAACTGAAAACTGGTGTTCCAAACTGGCTATGCTTATCAGTTCTTTGGCGTGATGTTGATATTGATTGCTATTGTGGCTTTTTCATACATCAACATATCCAACAACACCATTACGAGCTTACAGCCCAACAACATGGTCAAAAACATCACCAATTTTTGAACCAAAAACAATCCCAAATCTGTACTCAACAAAACTTTTGATAGTGCGGTCAATGATTTTGTTGGCAGCAACTCGCTACTGTCAAGTTTCCAAAAACAATATTCAGTTATTGGCTTGTCCACTAGCAGCATGATTAGTGATAGCATCAAAAAAATGTTTAACAATGATTTTGACGCCAAGCTAAAAGTTGCCGATATCTTATCAGATTATTTCAACAAAGCGTCTCAGGCAACCAAAATTTTTGTTGCCGGTATCTTTTTGTGGTTTGTGTTGAGCATAGTTGGATTTTTATTGTTTGCTACAAAATTCTTAGTATATTTTTTGACGCAAATAATTATGTATATTTTGATTTGAATAGGGTTCTTTAGTATAGAAGAGCGACCAGCTGTAAAAGAAGATTTGGTTCTCAAATAATTTAAAAATTAAGCGTTTTATATGCCAGAAGCAAAAGATTATTACAAAATTCTTGGAGTAAATGAAAGTGCCAGCGACAAAGAAATAAAACAAGCATTTCACAATCTTGCTTTCAAATATCACCCAGATCGTCCAGGCGGTGATGAGAAAAAGTTTAAAGAAATCAACGAGGCCTTTCAGGCAATCGGCACAAAAGAAAAAAGAGAGCAATACGACAACATGAAAAAATACGGATTTAATCAAGGATCATTCCCAGGTGGCAATGCTTCTGGGTTCAACTGAAGTCAAGCTGATTTTGGTGGTTTTGATGGTTTTGGAGATATCAATGATATATTTGGTTCTTTTTTCAATCAATCATTTTCATCCAAACAAAACAGCACCAGAAGAAGTCAAAATCAAGATATAGAAATCGTATTAAAGGTCTCGCTAAAAGAGGCCTACATGGGAGTCAAAAAAAATATCAAATATGACCGTGTTGTTTTTTGTGAACATTGCGAAGGCAAGGGTTATGAAAAAGATAGTACTCTTAAAACTTGCAGTGAATGTAAGGGAAGTGGCACAATAGAAAAAAAGAGGCAGGTTCCTTTTTTTGGTTATATAGTAGAAAAACAAGTTTGTGAAAAATGTGATGGTGAAGGCAAAATCGCTGACAAAAAATGCAAACACTGTAATGCCAAAAAACATATTACTCAGGTGCAAAATCAGACCATTGATATACCACTAGGTATAAGAAACAGTGATGTTTTGGAAGTAACTGGTCTTGGCAATCATCAAGTAAAAAACAACAGACCTGGCAATCTATATATTAGAGTGTCGGTATCTCAAAACGATGACTTTTGAAGAGAAGAAGACAATTTGTGTACGATGATGTCAATCAATTTCAGTGAAGCAGCGCTGGGAGTAAAAAAAGAAATAAAAAATATTGACGACAAAAACATTGTTGTGGAAATACCGAGAGGAGTTGACAACAACGCTGTGCTAAAAATAAAAAACAAAGGATTTAAAAAAGTAAATCAAAATGGTTTTGGCGATATGCTTGTTTTACTCAAAGTCAAAACACCCAAAAAACTTTCCAAAAAGGCAGAAGATCTTTTTGAACAACTCAGAAAAGAATTGTAAAATAAAACCACCAACGCA
>CAYGJE010000084.1:0-2006 GCA_964350215.1 uncultured Candidatus Saccharibacteria bacterium
AGATGCTAATCTTTAAACAAAAAATTGTTTAAAGATTGGTATGCAAACACTTGACTTTGGTGGGGCTTTGGTGTAGAATAGTAGATATGTTAACAAACCAGTAAACTTTTGCTATGAAAAACAATCAAGAACCAAGACCTCCTATTGTTGTAGTTACTGGCCATATTGATCATGGCAAAACCACACTGCTCTCCTACATCAGACAAAACAAAGCCATTTTAAAAGAAAGTGGCAACATTACTCAACATATTAGTGCTTATGAAATAAGCGTTGACAGCGAGGGTCAAAAAAGAAAAATCACCTTTTTGGACACTCCTGGCCATGAGGCATTTTCATCATTAAGATCTAGAGGTGCCAAAATTGCTGATATAGCAGTTTTGATTATTGCGGCCGACGAAGGATTTAAACCGCAAACTAAAGAGGCATTATATCACATAAAGGCAAACAATATGCCATTTATTGTGGCTGTAAACAAGATTGACAAAAAAGATGCCAACCCAGATAAAGTAAAAAACGAATTATCTCAAAATGATATCTTTTTGGAAGGTCGCGGTGGCGATGTTCCATGTGTTGAAATTTCTGCTAAAGATGGTCAAAATATTGATGATCTCTTAGAAATGATAATACTTTTGTCTGATATGCAGGGGGAAACAGCCGACAAAGAAGGGTTTGCCAGAGGATATGTTTTAGAATCAAACATGGATCCAAAAAGAGGATTTGTTGGAACATTGGTTATAACCAATGGCACACTAAAAGTTGGTGATCCAATATATACATCAAATGTTGATGGCAAGATTAGGATTTTAGAGGATTTTTCCGGCAAACAATCAAAAGAACTTACATTTTCATCTCCGGCAGTTATTATTGGTTTTGATGGATTGCCTGAGCCAGGAAGTAAATTTGTTTCTGGCAAAGATGTTTCACAACAAGATATAGAGGAAGTAAAATCCGTCAGCGAAATCAACTTATGTAAAAACGAACTAATTGGCCAAACAGAAGAAAATATAAATGACAACATAACCAATTTAATCATAAAAACCGATTGCATTGGGTCATGTGAAGCATTGGTGGAGAGTTTAAAAACATTATCAAAAGAAACTGGCGCACCAATCAAAATCATTGAAAATAGCATTGGCAGTGTTAGTGAAAAAGATGTAAAGCTTTCCGAAACAAGCAATGCCATCATAATAAACTTTAGAGTCAAAATAGACACTGATATCAAAAATTATATAGAAAGAAATAATATCAAAATTATTGGTGGAGAAACAATTTACAAAATCATCGAGCAATTAGAATCAAAGTTTATTTTGGAAAAAGAAGACAAACCAACTATAAAAGCAAAACTAAAAATATTGGCAATTTTCAACGACACCAAAGGTCACAAAGTGATTGGCGGTGAACTATTTGAAGGACAAATCAATTCAAAAGACAAATTTGAAATCAAGCGAGAAGAAGAATTGATTGGCACAGGGGCAATATTTGGAATGCAATGTCAAAAACAAAAAGTTCAGACATTGGGAGCTGTCAATGAATGCGGGCTTATGGTGGACTCAAAAGAAGACATAAAGGTTGGGGATATTTTAGAATTTTATTTTTAAAACTATGGACAAAAAAATCAAATCTCAACTCTCTAGAGCTGAGGAAGTTGGCAAACTGATTGCAGCTTACATAGAAAACAACGACTTTAGCGATCGCAGCACACTTATTACTGTGACCAAAGTTAAATTAAACGAAAAATTAGATGCCGTAAAAGTGTATATATCAATATACCCAACAGAAAAAACCATTCCGGTTTTTTCAAAAATTCAAGACGAGCGCAGAAAAATACAAACTCACATAAACAAATCATTGTGTTGTAGAATTGCTCCTAGGTTAGAAATTATTTTGGATATGTAATAGTTGAAAAAATATAAAATATCTGATACAATAGGTTTGTGAGTATAAGGTCACGTGGCGAAGTAGCTAACGCTGCGGTCTGCAAAACCGTTATTCGTGGGTGCAATTCC
>CAYGJE010000085.1:0-1945 GCA_964350215.1 uncultured Candidatus Saccharibacteria bacterium
TCGTTGGTATGCAGAGTGGAAAGCACTAAGTGACCAGTAAGAGCTGCGTTGACAGCAATACTGGCGGTGTCAGCATCACGAATTTCTCCGACCATGATGATGTTTGGATCTTGACGCAAAATTGATCTTAGGCCGTTGGCAAAATCAAGTCCAGCTTTGGCGTTGACTTGTATTTGGTTGACATATTTTAATTCATATTCGATAGGGTCTTCAATGGTAACAATGTTGACCTCAGGTCTGTTGAGCTGGCTCAATACCGAATACAGAGTTGTGGTTTTACCAGAACCAGTTGGTCCGGTTACTAATATCATGCCATAACTTCTTTTGACATTGTCTTGCATAATTTCAACTGCTTCTTTTTGCATGCCTAGCTCTTCAAAGCTTAGTGGTTTTAATGCACCCAAAAGCAAACGCATGTTGATTTTCTCTCCGTAAAATGTTGGCAATATAGAAACACGAATATCAAAGATGTCATCTCCTTTTTGATATTTAAAACGTCCGTCTTGAGCTCGATTGTGTTCGTCGATTTGCAAACCTGATAATATTTTGACACGAGCTACCATGGCACCATGAATTTCTTTTGGCAAACGAATAATTTCACGCAAAATGCCATCGACTCTGAATCTTATTAGGATCATGTCAGGCAACCTTTCAATGTGAATATCAGATGCGTTAAGTGAGGCAGCATAAATAATAATAGTGTCAAACAAAGACACAATTGGCATTTCAGATGCAGCATCTGCCTCATTGAGCCCTTCTAGTCCAACTGCTTTTCTTAAATTGTCTTCGATGATAGTGGCAAAATTTTGAGTAAGTTGCTTACGATAAAAAGCAAAAGATCCTTTTAGGTCGTCTTCTGTGGTCAAAAATATTTTGACTGGCATACTGGCGTATCGCTCAATAAACTTGGCTGACTCCAAGTCAGTTGGATCGGCCATTGCCAAATGCAAATAGCCATCTTGTTTATCAAACACAATTGCTTTTCTTGATCTGGCAATATCTTCTGGGATAATATTTAAAATTTCAAAATCAATTTCTCTATTTGAAAGTTTTATAATTGGAGTGTTGAAAAATTTGGACAATAAGTCCACTAAATAGTCCTGAGTGATCACTCCTTGTGATATCAAAAGGTCGCTAACGCTTTGGCCAGTTCTTTTGGAAATTTCCAAAACCTTATTGAATTTTTCTTCATCCACCAGCCCTGTTTGCAGCAAAACCGGTTTTAAAATTTGTAAAGCAACTTTCATAAAGAGTGTTTAGTTATTTGAATATAAAGAATATATCGTAAATTTGTTTTGCTAGTGGATACTTGAAAAGAATTTCTTTGGGCACAGCATTAAATAGTATAGCAAAATGAGCAAAAGAAGAAAGCAACGCACTTGGCAATCATATAAAAAGCATAGGAATTCTTTGGGTTATTGCCCCTTTTATTTTATTGTTTTTGAAAGTGATGGCCAAATTGATTAGTTGTATTATCAACAAAAACAAAATGACATTAACCACAAAGAACAACAATCATGGTCATGGACTCAGCAAAACGCCCAATGCCAACAAATATGGCTCTTCGGTGTAAAAAAATCTTTCGTCAAATTTTTGGTTGATAAGCCCCACTAGTTTTAAAAGAATTAAAGCTGAGATTATGGTGACTAGCGGCACAAACCAATAGTGATTGAAACTATATTTAAATATATATTTTGTCTCCAGAAAATGACTTGTAGCTGGGTTTTGGCTTCAAATTCAGCAGTTCACGGATGTGGAGTAAATTGCTTTAAAGATTATAAAAAATATATTTAGATATATTGCTTTTTGTATTATGCGTGGTGATGGTGTGTTTTTGTGATATATCCATAATCCAGTTAACCCTGCTAGGGTTAAAAAACCAATAACAGGGTTAACTAAATAATAAACAATATTGTTTAATTCGGATAAAGATATTGCTATCATA
>CAYGJE010000086.1:0-1931 GCA_964350215.1 uncultured Candidatus Saccharibacteria bacterium
GCAGTTTAATCAATAGCATAAAGGCCGTCAACTTAAATGTTGACGGCTTTTGATATTGACACAAAATGTTTTTTTGACTATAATATACATATATAAATTAATCTTTTTGATATGAAAAAAATATTTTTTATTGGTATGTTTTTATTATTATTGGCATGTTTTGGCAACGCCAATGCCAGTGCTTGTCCATTTACCAAAGAATTGTCTAAGGGAGTAACGCATCAAGAAATTGCAGAGCTCCAAAGATTTTTGAGTAATGATAGCAGTATTTATCCAGAAAAAATTGTATCAGGATATTATGGCTCGTTGACGGTCAATGCTGTTAAAAGATTTCAAGAAAAGGCAGGGTTGCTTGAAAGCGGCAATGTTGATCTTGCTACTATTGGGGCATTGTGTGTGGTGTTTGACCAATTTGTGTCACAGACAGGTGGATATAGTGAGCCAGCAAAAGTAACGGCTGGGACCACAACAACACCAGCAAAAACTACTAATACTCAATCAAGTAGTTTTTCTGTGGGCTCTTCTTGTCCTTTTGACAGGGAACTTTCACTAGGAAGCAAAGGCAATGCAGTCACAGAATTACAAAAATTTTTATCAATGGATGGTAGTATTTATCCAGAAAAAATTGTGTCTGGATATTACGGCAAGTTAACAGTAAATGCCATTAAAAGATTTCAAGAAAAAGCAGGATTGTTGCAAAGCGGAAAAGTGGATGTTGCTACTGCCACAATTTTATGCCAAATGTATTTATCATACAGAACTACTGAAACAGTTTCTGTGGATTCGTCGTTTGCCAAGAGTTCTTGTGTTTTTCAAACTGTAAATCTTGGGCCAGGATATTTTGAAAGCGCAAATAGTGAAGTGTCTAATATTCAAAAATATTTAAATCAAAAAGGATTTTATCCAGAAAACATTGTGTCTGGATTTTATGGTCAGCTCACAGCTAGTGCTGTCAAAAGATTGCAAAAGCATTATAATTTGGAACAAACTGGAATAGTGGACAGTAAAACAATAGCTGCTGTTTGTGGATCGTCGGATTCTGCTGTTTCTCAAAATGGCTTGGCAGATTTAGCAATATCAAACATCGAAGCTGATCCAGCACAGGTGGATGTTGATGTGCCTGTCAAAATAAAAATAAGTCACAAAAATATTGGTGTGGTTGACTCTTTGAAACACAAAGTGTCTTTGTTTGTAAATGAAGAAGAAGTGGCATACAAATCAAACGTGTCTTTAAAAGTGAACCAAGAAATCAATAGCATTGATCATGTGTGAACTTGCAAGGCAAAAGGTATTTATATTTTTAAAGTTTTTGTGGATAGCCAAAACGATATAACAGAAACCAATAAATACAACAATGTTATTGTGTTTCCGGTTAATTGCGGAGGAGTTACTCAGGATTTAAAATATGCTTGCAATACAACCACCCAAAGTTGTTCTGTTAGCCCAATGGGCACAATGACCTTGGATGAATGTAACAGCACGTGTAATAAAGATAATGCTGATTTACCTGATTTGACTGTTGCAAGTATTTCACCAACAAAAATAAAAATAGGAGAGAAAGTAAAACTCGAAATAATAGAAAAAAATATTGGCAAAACAGCAGCATCATCACACTCTTATAAAATAGATTTTACATATCGAGGTCAAACACAATCGCTTGATGGTGTGTTGGGCGCTTTGGCAGCCGGAAAAGAACAAGAAATTTCTGGTGATTGAACTTGCGAAAGTGCTGGAATTTATAAGATAAACGTGATGTTGGACACAAAAAATGAAGTGAAAGAATCAAATGAAAGTAATAACCAAAAAGAAGTAATAGTAGAGTGTGCTGATAAAGACGGCAATGTGCCACAAGATCCTAAAGACGATAGCACTGATAAAGAAAAAGAAGATACTAAAAAAGACCCACCACAAGACAAAGAAAATCCACCAGC
>CAYGJE010000087.1:0-1921 GCA_964350215.1 uncultured Candidatus Saccharibacteria bacterium
AAGTTGTCAATAGGCAATCAAAAAAGTCCAAAATGTGTTTGGACTTTTTTGGTGTTGGTTGGTTGTTAATAATTTACACTGTGCACATCAATTTCTGTTGGTTTTAAAACGCAGTCGTAATTGGAGTATTTGTCCATGAAGTTTTCCATTTGTCCGCAGTAGAATGTGCCCTTTGCGTCAAGTGAAATTGGTATGTATCGTTCTTCAATTATGCCGGTGCTTTTTCATGCTTGGGTTTGGCTTTTTTCAATTTTGTTGATTAGATATTGGAGGGCAGTATTTTTTTTGATGTTGTCGGTGATATCTATTATAATGTCGCCTCAATAAAAGCCACAGAAAGCATTGTTGGGATTGTATCCTCGCAAATAATATTTGTTGAGTGGTTTCTTTTCTTGGGTCTTGTAGTAGTTGTTTGTGCTAAAATTTCTTAGAGTAAATCTCACGTCGTCTTCTGACATATCCCTGGTGTTGATGTAAAAATCGTTAAAGGATATATTATTGTTGCTGTCTTTTACAAGATTGGTGTCAAAATAAAACTTATAGACATCAAAAAAACAACCTCCGTTGAATTTGGAGCAAACCATGTTGCCGTTGACAAATATACTGTTGATCATTGATTTGTCTAAAAAGTTGCATTTTGCTAGTGTGTGGTACATGGAGTCGTTTGCGAACTTAACATTGCATCACCCTCTCAAGTTTTGATTGGCTAAAATTGGCTGGCCATCTTTGGTGATTTGTATGTAGTTTTGAGAAGGACATTCTCATGAGTCAAATAATACGTCTTCGTCTTCCCCTCTTTCGGGTAATTGCAAAATCAATTTGTGGATATATGAATTGACCATATCTCCTTCTCAGCCAGGACATTTGCCTTTTTTGGAATCATCAGCTCCACCCACTTTATAATATATTTTGTAGGTCAAGAGCTCGTCACTGCTGAAAGAATTCATGGTCTTGAGATCAACTTTTCTTTCTTTGCCGTTTTCTATGATATATACTTTATTGCCGTTGGACTCTATGTTAAAATATTTATTTTCTATTTCATTGTTGTAGAACCTTACTTTTAAGACGCCTTCGTCTTCTCATGCAGATGTATCACGCGTTCATCCTTCAAAAACATCATATTCTTCTCCGTCTAGCTTTTCTGTTTTGCATTTGAATAGCCCGAAATAAACTGATTGTTCCTTGGTGGTTGGGCTGGATTTTTTGGGCATCCTCTCGTTGATGTTTCAAATAATCATTTGTATGTGAAAACTAATGCCTTCTTTAAAAAATACTAAAGACAAAGACAATATAAAAACAATGAGAAAAATTATTACTATTGGTTTTTTTATGGTCATATTTTTTTGTTAAATTTTTGTTGAGTAAATTGTATCATGTTTTTTAAAATTTTTAAAGTAGTTTTTGAAAATATATAAAAAGGCAGTTTTCGTGGGACTGCCAACCCATTGTGTTAGTTTGCAGTTCATTGTTGTATTAGTATAATACCAGAACTGGTTTGTGCTTGATTGTTTTGTTCACTGGAGCCACCGCCCACCACATTGGATAAAAAATCATATGAGTTTTGGCATTTTGAGCAAACAATTTTGGGAGAGAAATAGGGGTTTGTTGGGGAAACCTTTTTTGTGGCGATCTCGCCGCAAATAGGACACATCACAGAAATGTCTATTAACAAACACATACAAATCTCCTTTCAAAGAACAAATTTTTGGAATATTTTATTCCGCTATATTTGCAATCAAGCTTGCAAACATAATGGAGCAAAGTATTATGGAAATAAAAAAACCAGCTTTTCTAAAAGCTGGTCAATTTTGTATAGTTTGATTAGTTATACATATTTTGATATTGAAAAGCATTAGAAAAGAAGGATGTGTTTGATCCATATCTTCGATAGTTTAAAGCTTTTACAAAACAGTTGTTCATG
>CAYGJE010000088.1:0-1822 GCA_964350215.1 uncultured Candidatus Saccharibacteria bacterium
CAAAAAAGATTGTTTGAAAATTAGCAAACAAACACTTGATTTTTATGGGGAAATTAGGTAAAATGATATCAATAAATTAAATAGGTCTTTTATTTAACAAATAAATAATAAAACTATGAAAAAGAAAAATTTATTAATGATAGTTGCTCTCATTGCAGTTATTGCTATTATAATGATTTGAGTGCTTAAAAACAGCGTGGTTTCACCAACAACATTACCAACCACTCCAGACCAAACTTTCAACAATGAAGTAATCAGTTTGCCTGGCGAAGAAGATGTTAGCTTAGAAGGATTGAACATTGCACCAGATACCATACCAGCAAGATAATAAAATAAAAACAACGCTTTGGGCGTTGTTTTTTGTGTTGTATTTGATATTATAATTTTGTAAAAATAAAAAAAATAACATGGATAGAACATTAGCATTGAAATTGCTGGAAAGCAATTTGTTTGATAAAAATTTGATTAAGCATAGCTTGGCTGTGGAGGTGGTAATGGTTGATCTAGCTGAGCATTTCAAAGAAGGCAAAGACGCGTGAGGCGTGGCCGGGCTTTTGCATGATGTGGATTATGAACAAACAAAAGATTGTCCAGAAAAGCACGGGCTCAAAAGCATGGAAATATTAAAAGACGTTGAGTTATCGCAAGATGTTTTAAATGCGATTGCTTCGCACAATGAAATGACCCAAGTGCCAAAAGAAACCCTAATGGCAAAAGCATTGTTTTGCGTGGATCCGCTCACAGGATTGATAGTGGCTAGTACATTGGTGGTGCCAAGTAGGAAAATAAAGGATTTGGAACTAGCGTCTGTTTTGAAAAAATTTAAAGAAAAGAGTTTTGCAAAGGGCGCTAAAAGGGAAAACATTTTATTGTGTGAGCAGGATTTGGGCTTAAAGCTAGAAGATTTTCTAAAAATAGCATTATTGGCCATGCAAAAAATTGATAAAGATCTTGGTTTATAAAATAAAAAGGCGGGAAATATTCCCGCCTGAAAAAAACTATTCGATTGTTACGCGACCCCCCACGGAGTCGTCGATCCAACATACAACGTTTTTTACCGGTTGTAGTGTTTTGGCTGCTACAAACCAGTTACTTCCTAATTTTCTAAAGTGGCAAAATAAATTTGCCCAATCTTTGGCCTTCGTTTCTTCTAAAGAAGAAATGTTGTTTTTTATTAGTAATATCAGATCTTCTTTGCTGATTTTTCCTTGGGACTTGGTGAACTGATCCCAGATCTTGTTAAAAGCATCTCTGTCCGCGATAGGAAACATAATGACATTTTCCTTTTCAGGAGAAAAGTTTTCGGGGACTTCCATTAGTATGTGATCAAGTCCATCTGGATTTGTTGATACAAACCCTTTTGCTAGATCCAAAATGCTTTTTCCGGTAATAACATCTGTCATTTTTTACCTCTTTCTTTGTAAATGTTCTAGAACTCTATTATATCATATTTTTTTCTATAGCGCAAGTGTTTGTTTGCTAATTTTCAAATGCCCGTTCGTTTCTTTAGAAACTTTAAAGTGGCGGGATCTTTTTTGTTTGAAAATTAGCAATTCAAATACTTGAGCCCCCACATTGATTGTCATTTATGTTTTATCATAAGCTTTGAATAACATCTTATCATTGTTTTAACCAATTTTCTAGTTTAGCGTAAGGTTTCCGTTTTTTAAAATTACGCTTGTAATTTTAAAAAATAATGACAATCAGTGTGGAGCGAAGCGGGGCAAGTGTTTGAGGTTGTTGTTTTTTTGTTTAAATTTTGATAAAATTTTGATATAAATAATAAATAATAAAAAATAAAAATGAATTTGATATATGGTTT
>CAYGJE010000089.1:0-1789 GCA_964350215.1 uncultured Candidatus Saccharibacteria bacterium
ATATTGTATATAAAAAAATTAAAAAAGTCAACTCAAATGAAAAATGGGTTGACTGCTTTTGCAGTCAACCCATTGCTTTAATTTACTTATGACCAAAACTCCAAAGCTATTTGTATTTTTGGAATTTTTTTGTCATTTGTCGCCAGCTCAATACTGGTATTATATTTAACTGGCAATCTATTTGGAGAATAAGTGTTAAAAACTTTCTCTATCGATAATGATTTCTCTTCGTTTGGCTTTACGATTATTTCACTTGGGACATTAATGTCGCCCCTGGGGCTTTTAAAGCTAACTATCAAATCTTTGTCGCCTGTGTTTTTAATGGGTAACTCGAAATAATTGCCCATTATTTGAAATTTATCTTTTTCTATTTGTATTTGTGGTTGCGCAACAAGATCATTGATGTTATACCATGGAAGTCCAAGAAAAAATAACCGAAGCGCACTGACCCCTTGCGTCGCAAGGTCTTCTTCATCGTTGTTTAACTTAAAATACTTGGTATACCCCAAAAGATTTGCTTCTGCAAAACCCGTTCCTTGCATAATTTCTGAAAAAATAGCATTCCAAACTGTGCTGGCAGAACAGGCCTCATGATCATCATCAACAAAATATCCCACATTGGCATCTATTATGTCTTCCTGAAAGTAAAATAGTTGGCAAATCAAAAATGGAGTTTGCACCATATCAATCCTGTTAGGCACTGGGATAAGATGCATCGAAAAAATATTTGCCTCATTCATTTCTTGATATTTTTTTATTGTCAATGATGCTATTTCTGATGCTTCAGCAGCGCCGTCCTTATTTTTGTCTTGCCACAAAGCTGAAGTAAAGGCATGCTGCCATATCAAAGGAGAATTTTCTTGATATTGCGGCTCTCCAGTACTAAATAGCATAAACAAATTATTTTTTTGCTCCAAGTTCTCAAAGTTTTCTTTTGTCAAAGACAGGTCTGGCTTCATTCTTGGTTTTATCTTTATTCTATCTTTAGGCAAAAGATTACTGGATTTGTCATCACACAATGTTGTTATTTTTACTTCTGAATTGATGGACTCAAACTTTTTTTTCAAAAAATAAGCGGAATAAGATAGATCAATTTGATAATTTCCTACACCACATTCAGTTTGATGACGATTAAAAAAAACTATTGGCAAAGCGAGCATCCCAGACAAGTGATCTAATCTTTTTTTATTCAAATAAAAAGAGATTTGACCTCTCTTGATTCTTGATAAAATTAGTGTAGGATATCTTTCGACTGTCCCTCCAAATTGCTTTGCACTAGACTTACTATATCTGAAAAATTCATCACTATGCGCATAAAAATAGTCACTATAAAATGTTTCATTCAAAACGCCATAAGTAATTTCTTCGTCCAACACAAAGTATTTGTATTGGTCTTTTTGGCTCCACAAAAAATCTTTAATTTTTCTTGCGTCCGCCCTAGACACCTTTTTTTCTTGCAAAGAAACAACATCTATTTTGAAGTTGAAATTTTGCTCTTGCAAAACGAGCTCGTCATAGAGAGCTTTTTCTTTATCAAGATTAACAAGGATCATTGCGTTACCTTGTTTCAAATTTTTTGAACCATCTGCCCTTGCAGAATCGCCAAAACAAAAAACCTGAAAACAAAAAACAACAACTATCAAAAAGCTCAAAATTTTCTTCATTTAAATCCTCCTTCTTTTGATTTATTTTTTGAAAAAGAAAACATTTTTCTTTTTTTAATCTGCTAATAGATGGCACAATTGCCAGCTAATTTACTGTCTATATTATAGCATATTTTATGGCGTGT
>CAYGJE010000090.1:0-1775 GCA_964350215.1 uncultured Candidatus Saccharibacteria bacterium
TTTGTTTATTATTAGCTTTTAATAAATTACCCATTTTTAGGCTTTCGCTTTTGCTTTTGGCATCTTCTAGTCTTTTGCTTATTACTGATTCTTCGTTGTCTATTGCTATGGCTTTATAAATTGTTTCATTCTTTGGTACTAGTTTTGCTACTTGTTTTAGTACTGTCTTTTTCCACATCCACAATTCAGGGTCGTTCTTCTCTTTCCATGGTGTGTACTCGCTACTAAAACTTTGGCTAAATCTTTTACCTATTTCTACGATGTCTTTTTTCTTCATTACTTTTGATATCTTGCCACCGTTCTGTGTTTCGATTATCACGTACGCCCCTATTGCTTCGCCCCTGTCGTCTGCAAAAACGTCAGGGCTATGATCTACCTGTCCGTTCTTGTACTCAAATTTGTCCTTTTTATAAACTATTTCAGAGGTTATTGCTCTTACGCCTGCTCTGTAAAATAGTGTTACTAGGCCTTGGTATCCTAGTTGGAATTGTGCTTTGCCTTTGTATGGCAGTACGTAGGCCTCGCCGCTTACGTCTGATGGCATTAGCTCTAGCTGAGCCATTGTCATAAAGCTGTTGATTACTGTTGTCGGGTCACACTCTAGCAATTTTGGTGTTCTTTGTACTGATGAAATTACCGAGCTTAAAAACTTTAATGCTTTTTTCTCGTCACCAAAATAGTTGTTAATCTGATTCTTGTATTGTTTGGCCAGCAGTACTTTTAAATCATCTGCTGAATTGATTTTTTGAATTTGTGTCATAAATTTCTTATTAAATTTCTTATGCTCATATTATATCACATCTTACAAGATAACGCAAACCCTAAGCTGTGGATAACTTAGTGTCTTTATTTTTATCTTTAGTTGTGGTCATATAATTTCTTATCTCTGATTTATAAATTTGGACTCTTAGTCCTCTTTGCTTTCCTTGTTTTGCTCTAGGTATTTTATCAGGTTTCTTCCTTTGATAAAATATGAAGCCCCTTTTCCCTCGCCTAATTTATTGGCGTTCAATACTCTTTTATATTCCGGTAGCCATCTTTCGTCTGTTATAATGTTTTTGCAGACGAAGTATGATTTACCCTCCCCCATTAGCCCTTTCTCTACTATCTCGGTTAGATTGTAGTCTTTTCCGGGCAGAATTACTTTGTTTTTCATAATTGTATTTCTTAAATTTATTAGTACTCTTATTATATCAGCTGTTAGGTGTTTTGTAAAGTCTTACTTTCCTATCTGCCATTTCAACACCCCTTTGTCTATCATTTTACTTACTAGGTGGTGTTTCTGTTCTTTGGTCATCTTCTTTATTTTTTCTTGGTTTTCCGGTTTCATGTGGGGTGTCATTTGCTTGATCGCATCTTCCACGAATTCGTCTTCTCGTTTCTCGGCTATATCTTGGCATTCTTTACAGATACCGAACCCCACGTCTTGATCTTGGTCTTGGTATCCATCCCACGTTTTAAATAATAGCCCACAGCACCCGCAGTTTAGCAATTTAGAATAATGTTTTTTGTCTTGGTTTTCCATAAATTTTATTTTATTTTATTTTGGTAAGCGAATTTTCCATATAGCTCTCGAGCTTTTTTGTTATAAAATTCTCCAGCCTCTCTCTCACTATTAAAATACCCCCTATAAGTAATTTTATTTTTCATTATTTGGGCTACCCACTTTTTTTTACAAGTCTTATTATAAATAACACCTTTATATATTGAAGAATATTTATTTTTTAATCTTCTTCCACGTTGTTTTATTATACCAACTCTATCAAAAAATATAT
>CAYGJE010000091.1:0-1747 GCA_964350215.1 uncultured Candidatus Saccharibacteria bacterium
AAGAAAAAGAAGATACTAAAAAAGACCCACCACAAGACAAAGAAAATCCACCAGCGTCAGGAAAGCCCGATTTGATAGTTTGGTTTAGTGATTTGGGTGGAAAGACAACTTTAACTAAACTGGATAAAGGTAAAACATCGGTACACCTAAGTGTAAAGAATAATTCTTCAGCTGCAGTTAGTAGCAAGTTTAAAATGTCTTTGGAGATGGAAACTTGTAAAGGCACAGAACCAGTGGAACATTTTCCATTTGAAATTGCAGGTATGGCTGCCAACCAAGAAGAAAAAATATCGGGAGCGGGGTGAGAAGTGGCGTGTAATTATGAAAGCCCATGAAAGTTAACTGCGTTTATTGACTCGGAAAATAAAATTTCAGAACTTTATGAAAACAATAATACAGCAGTGCTTAGTTGTGGAGAATTAAAATGTAATTCTGGTGGTGAGGCAGGGGGCGGTGGCGATGATAAAAGTGGATGTAGTGAAAATTGATGTTATGTTTGCAATGAAAAAACATCGCAATGTGACTTTTTATCAAAAGAAAATTATATAAAAGATGAATATAAAAATTCTAAAAAATACAAAGGTATTCTCAATTGTTATGGCAAAGATTCTCCATGTTGGAAAAAAGCAGAATGTGACGCGCAATCAGGTCAATGCAGATATGTTGACAAATCAACTCAAACAACAGGGGATAGTGCCGCTGTTATAAAAAAAGTTTTTGACACGTACGAAGAGTGTAGCGATAAGTGCGGATATAGAGATTATCCAAATACAAGATATAAATGTGTAAACGGTAAATGTGTAACAACTAGCGATTCAGGAACAGGAACTTATTCCAGCGAAGCATCTTGTTTAAGTGGTTGTTTTAGTTATACACCAACGCCAACGAACACAAAACCAATAATCGCATCAAGATATAAATGTGTGAGTGGCAAATGCAGCGTAACCACAGAAACTGGATCAAATACCTATGCCACAGAATCAATTTGTAAAAATAATTGTTATACTTATGTGGCACCGCTTCCTTCAACTCCAATATCTCCTCCAGTGACGGCCGCAAAAAGATACAAGTGTAGCAATAGCCAATGCGTGATAACTAGTGAAACAGGTACAAACACATATTCCACAGAAGATGCATGCAAAAAAGTATGTGGGTATTCGTTTACTAATCCAGCACCACCTAGTTTTTGAGAATTATTTGGTAGTGGGTGATAAAAACATGCAAAAGCAGCCATTTTGGCTGCTTTTGACATTTTATGAAAATTATGTTAAAATAAGGCCAGCTAAACTAGACAATTGCTCCTTGAAGTTTTTTTGGCTATTTTTTGAAAAAGCTTTCTTTAATAAGCTATTATTAATTAGGAGAGGAAAGTCCGGACTCCATTTTGGTAGTTTTTGCTGCCATCAAAAAGTCAGCAGTTAATAGCTGTCGTGATGATCTTGGATGTATTGGTAACAATATATTCTTACATATCATCATAGAGGTGCGATCAGTGACGGTTGAAATCGAAAGATTTCAGCAGCCCCTCGTGGGCTAATCATTGTGGCAACACAATGGGTGAAACGGCTAAATCCTTGATTGGCGCAAGAGAATATGCTCCAAAAGAGCAGGTATCTCGCTTGATATCAAATGGCAACGTTTGATACAGATAAATAATTGTCAGCCATAATTTTTTATGGCCACAGAATCCGGCTTATTGTTTAGCTACAAAAACCCCCGAAAGGGGGTTTTTGTTTTAAATTGTTTT
>CAYGJE010000092.1:0-444 GCA_964350215.1 uncultured Candidatus Saccharibacteria bacterium
AATAAAAATATATCATGGAAAACAAAAGTTTTGAAATACCAAATTATGAAGTCAAACCTGGATATCAAGATATGTCCAAAAAGTTTGAACAGAGAAAGGCGCAATATGAAAAAATTGCTCAAAAAGTGGAAGACAAAAAAATAGTAAAAGAAGTGATTGATGATATTTTTGAAAAAGCCAATTCCAAAAAAAGCATTGTGAATGTTGATATGACTCCTCAAAGTATTTTTGATGAAGCGTGTCAGAGCGATGATAGCCGCACTGTGCAAGTATTGGAGGATTTGGTAAACGTGGCTTTAAACAAAGGCATTGATCAAGCAATAGCTTTGAGCTACAAAACAAGTAATTTGTATATCATGGACAAATTTCACGACATGCTAGTGGATATTTTTTATGATATGCTCAAGCAAACTTACTATTATTCTTTTAAGCAAAGGTTATAGC
>CAYGJE010000092.1:454-1566 GCA_964350215.1 uncultured Candidatus Saccharibacteria bacterium
AAAAATATCTGTTTTGTTGATGGTGTTTGTGGTGGTTGGATATTTTTTCATTTCTTCGGTAACCAACAAAAAAAAGGTCAGGGAGTCAATGCATACAAAATTGCTATTGATAAAAGTGCCAAAAGAAATTTCTCAAGAAAAAAGTGAATTAAATAAAAAAATAGCAGAGATGATTTCAAATTGTGATCAAATGATCAGCAATTTCAACAAGTTTAAATATCCTATAATTTTTGAAGTGGTCTCGCCAAACGAAAGCAAAGAAATAAGCTTTTATGTGGCATGTCACAAAAAACACGTCGAAATTGTTCAAAAAACTATTACAGCATATTTTCCGTTTGCTGATGTTTTGGAAACAAATGATTACACTATTTTTGCAAAAAATGATCACAATGGTGGCTGGGTAGGTAAGCTTGCATCCAACAACGCTTTGCCCATCAAAACATATCAAAACTTTGAGAGTGATTCTTTTTCGGGTATATTAAATGCCTTTTCAAAAATCGATGATAACGAGGGTATGGCTTTGCAAATTGTGTTGTCGCCTGTTGATAAAAAAGAAAAGAAAAATATTCAAAAAATACTGGAGGAGTTGAAAAAAGGCAAAAAAGAAAAAGATGTTTTTAAAAATTCTTTTCTTGATATGGAAGCAATATCCGAATCTTTTAAATCAAGTGAAAAGAAAGATCAAGAAGCAAAAGACGAGCCAAAAATTGTGAACGAAACATTGGTCAAAAGTGTGGAGTCAAAACTAAGCCAGTCGCTCTATAGCGTCAATGTTCGTTTACTCATTTCTTGCAAAAGTAAAGAAAGAGTTGAAATGTTGTTCAATTCAGTGCAGGGTGGATTTATGCAATTGACTAGTCCAGTATTGAATTTGATTGAGCTCAAAAAATTAAAAGGCAAGAGTTTGCAAAAAATGGCATTCAAATATATTTATCGTATTTTTGATCCAAGACATGCGATGATTTTGAATTCTAGCGAGATCAACACTTTTTGACATTTACCTCACGCATTGATGGAAATACCAAGTATCAAATGATTGAAAGCGAGAAGCGCACCGGCTCCAGCAAATTTGCCAAAAGAAGGTGTGGTTATTGGCAAAAACATTTACAGAG
>CAYGJE010000093.1:0-1545 GCA_964350215.1 uncultured Candidatus Saccharibacteria bacterium
ACCTGCCCGCTTCTTTAGAAATTTTGAAAAAATTTTAAAGTGGCGGGATCATTTGCATTCGCAAATCAGCATTTGTAAGTACTTGATCCAGCACCACTTTTCCCAAAAGTGGTGCTGGACATTAAAAACCCCCTCACAAAAAAACAAGACGTTTTACCGCCTTGTTTTTTATTTTTATTATTGAGCCACTTGAGTATTAACTCCTTCCATTGCTTGTTGCATATTTCTAATTGGAGTAGCTGGTTTTTGCATATTTTGAAATTCTTGTTTTCTTTTTTCAATGGCCTCCTTACCTTGTTCTCTCAGATCTTGCATTTTTTGTAATCCAGCATCTTTAACATCTTTCATTTGTTCCAACAAATCTTTTCTTTCCTGCAAGACCTGGTCTTTGTTTTCTGGAGTTATTTTTGGCAAAGCTTTCATTTGATCCACAATTTCCTTCCTATCTTCTTTTGTGGTTTCTATTATTTCCTTTCTTTCTTCTTTAGCTTTTTCTACCATTGCCTTTCTCTCTTCCAACAGCTTTGTTTTTTCTTGCAAAAATTCATTTTGAGCTCCTAATCTTTCTTGTCTGGATGACAATATTTCAAGAATTTTTTCTTCATTTTCATCTGATATCACAGGATTAGAAACAACCCTTTCTATCAAAGCATCCACTCTGGCATCCTTTTCTTCAATCAAATCAATTCTTTTGGCAAGATTTTCTTTTCTTTGCATATAACTTCTCACCAATTGACTTTGTTCATTGACTCTACCTTTTTCTTGATACTCTGATATTATTTTTGCTTCCCTAGCCAAAATCTCACCATCAATGTTTAATTTTTCCACTGGATCAGTGGTAATAGCTTTTCTGATATTAAGCAAAAACTTATTAAACCTAAATGCAAAAGGCAAAGAAGTAGGTGCTGCTTTAACTGGTTCAGTTGTGGTTGCCGCCACAGTTGTGGTGGTATTTTGTTCCACCACTGGATCCTCTGTTGAAGTTGTTGCCACAGTTGTGGTGGTATTTTGTTCAGTCACCGCTTCTTCTGTTACAGCATCTTCTGCCAAACAAAAAGATGAAGCAAAAAACATCATCGCAATAGCTGCCAACAATACTTTTTTCATATTTCAACTTTAATTTTTTATTTAAATGGCATTTCCATGCCACATTATTATATAAATATTGTAATAAATTTTCATATAAAAATCAAGTATTTGTTTGAAAAATTGTGAGCAATCATTTGCGCTCACAATTTTACATCTACAAATAGGAGTACAGAGTGCAAGTGTTCACATGATAATTTTCGAACACCTGCCCGCTTCTTTATAAATTTTGAAAAAATTTTAAAGTGGCGGGATCGTTAACGTTCGAAAATTCTCATTTGTGAACACGTAGCCCCCACACTCAGACCGTGTTGTTTTAAAAAGAACATTAAAATAACTTAAAACAATCTACAGAAGAACTGAGTGTGGAGCGAAGCCCCTACACTGATCGTCATTTATGTTTTCCCATTTTTGATTTTTGACCTTTGATTTTTGATTTGATTTTTGCAGTGTGGGGGC
>CAYGJE010000094.1:0-1533 GCA_964350215.1 uncultured Candidatus Saccharibacteria bacterium
ATTTTAATGTTCTTTTTAAAACAACACGGTCTGAGTGTGGGGGCTACGTGTTCACGTATGATAACTTTCGAATGTAAATGATTCTGCCACTTTAAAAATTTTTCAAAATTTCTAAAGAAGTTGGCAGATATTCGGAAGTTATCATGTGAACACTTGCATTAATGTTTTAAATTTGCTAGTATATATTTGTGTCTAATATGTACATTTTGACAGTTGGCGTAGCGACTACGCCAAAAGGAGGCGGCGATGTTCTTATTGCCACTCATCAAGCCACCGTTGGTGTGAAATATTATTTTTTGATATATATTTCATGCCTGGGATCAATGTTCTCATTGATCTCTCCTTTCTTACCATACCTTTTCTAAGGTGGCTATCGTTTTACGCCTGGGCGGCGCTTGCGCCCAGGCAATTTTTTTAAATGAAAAAAGAGCAACGAACGTTGCTCTTTTTTGGTAGAGTATTTTATTTTATGGTTACTCTTGCACCAGCTTCTTCGAGTTGTTTTTTCAAAGCATCTGCATCTGCAGTAGCAATGTTTTCTTTGATGGCCTTTGGAGCTGCATCAACGATGTCTTTTGCTTCTTTTAAGCCAAGACCAGTGACATCTCTAACAACTTTGATAACTTGAATTTTTGATTCGCCAGCTGATTCGAGAATAACTGATACAGTTGATTTTTCTTCAGCTGCTTCACCAGCACCTGCGGCGGCAACACCGGCAGAAGGAGTGGCTGAAACATTGAATTTTTCTTCTAATGCCTTTACCAATTCAACTGTTTCAACAACAGTTAATTCTTCGATTTTTTTGATTATTTCTTCCAATTTTGGAGAAAGTGTTTTTTCGTTTTCCATTGTAGTTTTTTAATCTTTATTAATTATTTTTCTATTTTTGATATTTGATCTAAAGCAACTGCTAATTGGCTGATAGGATATTTCATAGCTCATACCAAGCGAGTGTATAGATCATCAATTGATTTGATTGAAGTGAAAAGTGATAATGTCTTTTCATCGATGGCCGCCTTGTTGTAGATGCCACCCAATATTTGGAATTTGTCTTTGTTTTTCTTTTTGAAATCACTTATAAAACTTAGTGATGAGAAAAAGTTTTCGTCACAAAATACTAACGCTATTTGCCCTTTGTGTGATTTTTTGAGGTTGATATCTTTGATATCGGACTCTCTTATGGCAATGTCGGCCAATGTTTTTTTGACTAAAGTCATTTTGGCATTGGTTTTGAAAAGATTGTTTCTAAGCACAGAAACGTCTTTTGTTTTGATTTGTGAGAAAGTGACAAAGAAAATAAAGCTTGAACTTTTGACTGATGACATTATGCCGTCAATTTTACTTCTTTTTTGTTCTCTTGTAAGCATATATTTTAGTTTAAGAATAAATAAAAAATCTGTTGAAAATGGAACTCCCTCAACAGATTTTAATATATGAATTAAATTGTCGACCCCTGATTAGGACTTATTTGAGTGCCTATTGTCTTGGGAGTTTGTAGTGTTATATTAGCAAAAAAAGCGAGATATGTCAACT